>DNPC01000548.1 GCA_003501565.1 Planctomycetaceae bacterium
AACAGCGGACGCTCGCCAAGTCTCGCTTTCCGCACCATTGAGAAGGCTCTGAGCGTTGTATCCGGTACGGACCGTATTTTCATCGGCGCTGGCAATTATCCGTCGGACGCCAGCCAGTCTTTTCCGACCGGCACCGCCCTACAAATCATTGGTGATAAGGATGGAACGTTCACCGGTGATGCAGGTGACATCTGCTTGCAAAGCTCCACCGGCCGCTACTCCGTCTCATTGTTCAATACAGAATCTATTGCGATATCAGGAATCACTTTCAAATCGCAGATTCCGCAGGGACAAGGAAGAGGACTCCGGATCCAGCGAGTCGAAAACGAATTGCTAATTCAGGATTGCCAGTTCGAAGATCTTTACCTGGCCGTCTACGCTACTTACGCGGAGAGCCTGAAGCTAATCTCATCAACCTTCCAAGATGCTGACTACGGAACCTACTCAAATTACAACAAAGAAGTGACGCTACAGTCGGTTAGTTTCGAGTCCTTCATCAACGGTCTATACGCCTACAACGTAGAACAAACCAACGTATCAAGCGTAACGAGCGGGCTGGGGAACGCTGGTGTGTCCGCCCGGTATCCGGTATCGGTCTACTCGGGAAATGTCACGATCTCCGATTGTGCCTTTGACTACGCAATTCGCGCGATAACTACAAGCGGTGTCGGGGAATTCCTAGTCGACACAGTACAGGTCACAAATTCGACGTATGGGATCCTCTCGCGTGCCGACACGTTTACTTGTAAGAACTTCGACATCCAAGGAACGGCATCAACAACGGGTCGTGGTATCGATGTCTATGGAAGCACAATACCAGAACTAACGGATTGCAAACTTGCGAATTTGCACACCGCTATTTATCTGGATGGCCCGACTTCAATAGTGGCGTCTGGTTTGCAAGCAGACAGCAATTCCTACGGATTGCGATTTGGGCCAAACTCCGCCGACATCGATCTTGATCTATCAGGTGTCATTCTCCAAGGGAATCGATATGGCGTTACAGCAACTAGCGGGCGTGAGAATAAAGCCTTCGACCTGGCTAACTTCAAATCGGACGCCAATGAATACGCAGTAGTTACCAAGGCCGGCTCGTTTAGCATCAAGGACTGTGCAATCACAGGCTGCCGCTATGGAGCAATCCATTATTCGGGTGAAAAGACGCAGATCCAAAATTGCGACATTCGCCCCAATGACGCCAATAGCACGATGGGCATGTTGATTTACTCACCGAGTACGAGCATCGATGGATTGTTGGTGCAAGGTGGATATGAAGGCGTTCGAATCTATATGAACGATGTGTCGGACACGGCACAAATCGTGAACACGAGTATCTTAGACACAACCTACAGAGGACTTCACCTGCAGAACGGCACCACGAGCCTTGCAAGCAGCAACAATGTCGTCATTTCGGGCCCTCGACATGGTCTTACAACGACAGACGCTCACGTGGTGATCGACGGATTCGCCCCCGACTCAGATTATTGCTTCTCATTCACACGCGGGACAGCGAACGTCGCGAATGTGACGATGAACGAAGGCGTCAGATTCCTATACTCCAGCGCGCAAGACGATCTGAAAGTCACAAATGTCTCAACCGATGCCTTCACCGATCGTGCTTACTATATCGTCAACGCCCAAAACGTATCACTACAGGACCTAGTCGCGTCAGCAAATCGCAACGCTGTGACGTGCTACTACGCCGACAATGTGCAGCTGCATAATCTAACGCTCAACGACAACACATCGAATAGCGTCCATCTGTACAACTTAATTCCTCCGAGCACCTACTTGTTGGACAACGTACAAATCCGTGGTTCTACCTACGGTTATCGCGCTGTCCATTATCCATTCACGCCAGAGGTAATCAGCAAGCTGTCGGTCAGCGATGCCAATCATGCTGTCCGCGTCGAACAAACCGACGCGGTCGCCAAAGGCCCGGATCAGCTCGAGGTATCTGGCAATCGAATTGCTTTGCTTTGCTACGACGGTACTCTGCGATGTGAAGATATCGAAGTGGGAGAGACAAACCAGATTGGTGTCTACGCCTCCAACTCACCAGTGACACTCGATGAGTGCAAAATCGATAGTTCACTGTACGGCGCTCTTCTATACTCGCCGGGCAGCAGAATTCGGGACACGCACTTCGAAAAAGCTACCTACGCCGTCTATTTTGCGCCTGTCGCCACAGATTCGGGTGCTTCATACGATCTAGAAATCGAGGACTGCAGCGTGGCGCAGTCTACGATTGGCGCATACTTGATCGGGCGCAATGGTATACGCCCGCGTGTTTCGGTTAGTAAAGTTGCCATGCAGGGACTCTCGAGCGGTCTGATTAGCAGCAACTGCGACCTTGACGTTCTCTCGTTGTCGATTGACACCTGCTCAAGTATTGGCTTTAGAACAACTGATTGTGACGCCAGAGTGAGCGAGCTGGCAATCAGCAATTGCGACAACTGGGGAAGTTATTGTGTGGGCGGGAAGCTAGACCTGGCGCGGAGCCGTGTTCACTCCCGGTGGGGAGTCTACTTGGCAAGTGACACTTCTACGGTGCTAAACACGGTGATTCGCGACAGTTACTACGGTGTCTATCAACGCAGTGGGCAAGCTCAGCTACTCCAAACGACGATCGGCAACGTTAGCGGCATCGGCGTTTACCAAATCGACGGTGATTTAAAGATGCGCAATTCGATTGTGGATTCTCGGCGATACGGGCTTTACAAACGCTATACTACGCTTGCATCTGAACATGATTACAACTTGATACACGGTGATACCAACAGCTTCTACAATGAAGCCCCGGCGTTGCACGAAATCGACAAAAACCCGATTTTCGTTTCGACCACGGGCGGCGATCTACACCTGGCGGCCGGATCACCCGCGATCAATGCTGGTGAAGATCTTTCTGCCGTGACGTCAGTCGACCTAGAAGGAAACAACCGCCCTTCGTTCCGTCAGTATGAAATGGGAGCTTACGAATATACCGAAGCGAAAGGATCGCTGCGGGTTCTGAACTGGC
The DNA here is from genome assembly GCA_003501565.1 of Planctomycetaceae bacterium. Lineage (GTDB taxonomy): Bacteria > Planctomycetota > Planctomycetia > Pirellulales > Pirellulaceae > Aureliella. The sequence goes on from DNPC01000548.1 coordinate 3,020, forward strand.
AGGAGATGTCCCAGTAGCAAGAAATCTGGACATGGAACGGTTCGTCGTCACCGAACATGCAGCTAGAGTACTCCCAAGGTTCGACGACAACTCGGGATCCGATCCTATTCGCTATCTTCGCCAGCAACTGGGCAAACACATTGCTGAGATGCAATGTTTGGACTGACCGCGTAAGGGAACTGCTTAGCGACGTCGCGCACTCAAGAGCTGAGCTACGGTCGTTTTTCATCCATCAACGCTTTGGCCTCTCCCAGCGGAATGATGTAGTACTCTTGGCCGTTGAAGTAAAACGGGCTCCACGAATCGGGGATATGTTTCCTTTTCGATTCACCGGACTTGTTCGGCACCGGATGGAATTCGGTCTTCGACTCGACATAAGGCGAAATGTTAAAAGGGACAGCATGTGGGGCGCTGTACTGCCGTTGGTAGGTGGGTGCGCTGCCGTTTAAAGTGACTGAATTGTCGCGGGCTCCCGGCGGGCCAGGCACACGGTTAGTCTGGACTTCATTTGCAGGGGCTACTGGCCGCCCGAGCTTTGGATGTTTTCCATCGGGAGTAGGCACGCCAGGCTGGTAGTAGGGAGATGGAGTGATCACCGGAGGCCGTTTCTCAAGCTCCCGCACCCGCTGTTCAAGCTGCTCAATGCGCTTAAGGAGTTTGTCGATCTTGGCCCCGCGTGACGGCTTGGGTTCATCGGCGAAAACGAGGCCACACCCGACGGTGGTCATGGCTAGGAAGAACAAGATCCGCATAGAATTTGCCTCAAAGACTCGTTAAATTTCGAAGTTGCTCGTATTTCCTTCGTTCCGGCCGCTGGCATCGGCGACAAAACCGCTCACCATGGAGTGGCCCACGGTCGTCATGAGTACAAGAATCCGGTTGCTTCCGTCAACAAACAAATCCCTGTCATGAGGCCCTGAAGTGCGTGCTGGTTGGTCCGGGTCTTATTCGCCCTTGTGGGGTTTTGCTGCCGCAGGTACACTTTTGCCCTTCGAAATCCTGGATTTGTGACGACATTGATGCAATCAATCGCGGCTTGCGAATAAGTTTTTTATTGTCAGACTGGCAACGATGGACTTGTTGCCGCTGCGGTGGGAGCACAGAGGCTCGCACTTAAGTGATTGCAGATCAAGACTTTAGGGAATCTTGACATGCCAAAAATGAAGACGCACAAGGCAACTAAGAAGCGATTTCGCCTGACGGCGACCGGCAAAGCGAAGCATCGCGGTGCTGGCACGAGCCACTTAGCGTATCGCCTCACGCCGAAGCGAAAACGCAACCTCCGTGGTACGCGCGTCTTGGCTGAAGCATCCACGAAGCAAGTTCGTGACTGCCTGCGTGGCAACAGCTACTAAACTGCTTTTTTCGGGCTTAATACCAGGCGACTGGGTAGAACGTCCAGCTTCAATGAAGTGGTGCCCGCCACTGCAACGGTCGAGATATCGATTGCGCTGGAGACCTGAGCTGCCGGAAATGAAGGACCTGTAGAGGTGAGAACAAGGAACGGTGCCGCACGGCACAAGTCAAAGAAACGTGTCTTCAAACGCGCCAAGGGTTATGTCGGCGGACGTAGCAGACTTATCCGCACCGCGAAGGAAACGCTGACCCGCGCGGGCGTATTCGCGTATCGCGATCGCCGCGTCAAGAAGCGTGAGTTTCGGCGTTTGTGGATCGTACGTATCAGTGCTGCTTGCAAACAGCATGGCCTGTCGTACAGCAAGTTTATCGGCGGTCTCAAAAAGGCCAATGTCGAACTTGATCGCAAGCAGCTGTCTGAAATGGCCATCCACGATCCAGCAGGCTTTGAAGCGGTCGTCGAGAAGGCTAAAACGGCACTGGCGGCCTAACTCAGGGCTACCCAGGAACTAGTTTCTGGGAAGGATGAAACGAATCAAGCGGTGCCGGGTGTATTCCCTTCACCGCTTTTTTTGTTCACATTCATTCACGGCTACAGCAGTAAGTTCTAGGCATAGAGCGAGCGGCATCGTTTCGCTTCACCAAGCAGAGTTTGTTACCAGACCCAGACGCTGCGTAAGACTGCTGCTCTTGTGAAACGTCTCCCGTCGAAAAAACAACCCCATCACAAATTGACGCGCCGATCATGAATATCGACGAATTTATCTCTCAACTGGAATCACTCGCTAGTGATGCCGAACAGCAATTAGCATCGGTAACAGATTCAGATGCACTAGAGGCAGCTCGCGTCGAATTCATGGGAGCGAGAAATGGCCGACTAAAGGATATTCAAAAGACTCTTGGCCAACTTGCCAAAGAGGACAAACCGCAGGGCGGAAAGAAGCTCAACGAAGCGAAACAACGAATCACATCGGCAATTGAGAATGCCACTGCCGCCTTGGAGACCTCTTCTGCTTCGTCCGGACCGCAAGTCGACCCCACGTTACCAGGCATCAGGCCACACCTGGGGCGCGTGCACCCAATCACCCAAACGATTGAGCATTTAAAGGAGATCATGGGCAAACTCGGCTTCGCAGTCGTGGAGGGCCCAGAGGTTGAAGACACGTGGCACAATTTTGTCGCCCTCAATATTCCTGAAGATCACCCCGCCCGCGACCCCTTGGATAATTTTTATCTTACAGTCGCAGGTCAGCAGGTAGATCCCTCGGCTCATAACGCTCGGCTGCTGCGAAGTCAAACCAGTACGGTGCAAATTCGCGTGATGGAGAATACGCAGCCTCCCGTTAGAATCATTTCGCTTGGGAGGGTGTACCGACCGGACGAAGCGGACGCCACACACTTTCCAATGTTCCATCAAATGGAAGGCCTGTGGATTGACGAGGCCGTCAACATGGCTCAACTCAAAAGCGTGCTCCGCATGTTCGCGACGAATTACCTGGGCAGCAACGTCAAGATTCGCTTCCGTCCAAGCTTCTTCCCGTTTACCGAACCGAGCGTCGAAGCAGATTTCTTGTGGAATGACACTTGGGTTGAGTTCGGCGGAGCTGGAATGGTCGACCCGAAGGTATTGGCGGCTGTCGGCTACGACCCTGAGAAAGTATCCGGCTTCGCATTCGGGCTAGGCGTAGAACGATTGTGCATGCGACGCCACGAAGTTAGCGATATCCGCGACCTCTACCGTAATGATGCTCGCTTCTTGCATCAGTTTTAGCGGCTGCAACATTCCCGTTTTCCCCGGTTCAACTGGCTGAGCTCGGGAACCCATCATTGTGCGAATCCAACATCCAAATTCAGGACCACAACCATGCTAGTCTGCTGGGAATGGCTTTCTCAATACACCAACCTGACAACCACCGCAGATGACCTAGCGTTACAATTCGCCATGTCGGGCCTCAACCACGAAGGCACCGAGCTGGTAGGCGAAGATACCGTGATCGACCTAGAAGTCACCAGCAATCGCAGTGACTGCTTAGGCCATATCGGGGTGGCTCGTGAAGCCTCAGTCCTGTTGTCACAACCGTTGAAGATTCCAACCGCCAGCCCAAAAA
>DNPC01000024.1 GCA_003501565.1 Planctomycetaceae bacterium
AGTGGCCGGTCGCCTGTGCAGGAAACAGAAATCGTTCCACCACTTGAGCAACTTCGCGAACGGGTTGTGTTTGGACTCCGGCGGTTAGATGGAGTTGATATACTCGAGCTGGAAAAATGGTGGGATGGTGAAGTGCTGTCCCATTTCCAGCCTGCCATCGACCGATTCGTCGATCAAGGCTGGCTGAGCTGGAACGGATCGATTTTGCAACTGACCCAATCGGGGTTGGTGATCAGCGACAGTCTGTGGTCGGATCTGTTTGGTCATCAAACCGCTTGAAAACCCACCCTGTGATGTGGATTCGTTATTCGCAGATCGATCTGATTGCCGTGGCGTTTGCAAGACCTTGACGGCTAGGGGCGACCCTACGTCGCTTGGAAAGGAACAGGGATTCGTAGCGATCACTATCAACCAGCGTTTCGGGAAGGGGCTATCCCTCGGGCAAGCCAAACGTACATTGGCCGTCCAGACCAGAACACATGGACGCGTCAGAATTAATTTCACCTGCTGAATACATTGAGATGAACATCATGTCGAATCGAATATTGAAGCTGCTTTGCGTGCTAGTAGGCTCAGCCTGCTGCAGTGTGACGTGCGCCAAAGAGACTCTTCCGAATATCGTTTTGATTATTTCCGATGATCAGGCGTGGAACGACTACGGCTTTATGGGGCATCCGCACATCGAAACACCTTCGCTGGATCGCCTTGCGAAGGGCGGCGTGACGTTCAAGCGAGGCTACGTCCCTACTGCACTTTGTCGCCCGAGCTTGATGACCATCATGACGGGACTGTACGCGTCGCAGCACGGCGTGACCGGCAATGATCCATCCCCCAAGTATGCGAAGAAGGGATCGCCTGAGTACAACGAAAACCGGGCAAGGTTGATCGCAAAGATTGATCAGACACAGACACTGGCTGAATTGCTGTCTGCGAAAGGCTACCTTAGTCACCAAAGCGGTAAGTGGTGGGAAGGCAATTTTCGGCGCGGCGGATTCACACACGGAATGGCCCGAGGTTTTCCACAACCCGGAGGTCGGCACGGCGACGATGGTCTCAAGATCGGTCGCGAAGGGCTTGAGCCGGTTGAGGAGTTCATCGACATGGCTGTCGAGCAAGACAAGCCGTTCTTCCTCTGGTACGCCCCGTTCCTTCCACATACACCACACAACCCACCGGACTACCTGCTCGAGAAGTACACCAGCAAAGGGTTGAAGCAACCGATTGCCAAGTACTACGCGATGTGCGACTGGTTCGACGAAACTTGCGGTCAGCTGATTGACTATCTCGATTCGGCCGACGTACGGCAGAACACGATCATCGTTTATGTAACCGACAATGGCTGGATTCAAAACCCTGAGAAGAACGGTTACGCGCCGCGCAGCAAACAAACGGCTTACGAAGGTGGTATACGTACTCCGATCATCTTCAATTGGCCAGGACGGCTCCAGCCTGCGATGCGTGATGAACTGGCTAGCAGCATCGATTTGTTTCCGACCATTGCGGCGATGGTCGGCGCCACGCCCAGTGAAGAGGACTTGCCGGGATTGGATCTATGGCCAGCACTGCAGGATAAGGACGCGGCCATTGACAGAGACGTGATCTACGGTGAGAGTTTCGCTCATGACGTGGCTAACATCGATGACCCCGAGCAAACTTTGCTATATCGATGGTGCATCGACGGAAAGTGGAAGCTATTGCTCACGTACGATGGCGAAATCAATCGGTATAAAGCGACGCACCCTCGAGATGTCCCCGCTGCCCAGTTGTACGATCTCCTGGCCGACCCTGACGAGAAACACGACCTAGCAAGTGAACTCCCCCAGGTAGTCGAGCGTCTAAAGAAGAAGATTGACGGATGGTACGTGGTGGAAACCCCATTGGTCTCCCACTCTGGTCAGTAGCTACGAAGCTGTCCTGCAATATATTGCTCATTTCGTCCACTTCGGTTCTGATTGTCAGAACCACTCCTTAGGAGGCCAGACTTGGTAGCGAACTCGATCTCCGTACGATTGGCCGTACAAGATGATGCGGATTGCATCACGGATTTTAATTGCGGTATTGCGCGCGAGACCGAAGACAAAGAGCTAGATCGTAGTCTGGTGCTTTCTGGTGTTAAGCGAGGCATTGATCGTGCGCCGGAAGTGCGGTATTTCCTGGCCGAGGATCAATCGAAGCCCGTCGGTTGTTTGATGATCACCCGAGAATGGAGTGATTGGCGGGATGGCTGGCTAATCTGGATCCAAAGCGTCTATGTGTCCAGCGAGTATCGCGGCCAGGGCGTTTTCAAGGAGTTGTTAGCGCACCTAGAAGACACGGTCCGGAGCGAATCCGATGTTGTGGGACTGAGGCTATACGTCGAGGTCGAGAATGATCGGGCGCAGGAGGTCTACGGTCGCACTGGGTTCATCGACCCCAACTACAAAGTGCTAGAGAAACTCTTCTGAATGTGATGGTCTTTGACCGTGCGTTGGTGCCGCAGTGAAGACGACAGCAGCATGTCCGACAACAACGCTGCTGTAAGTGTCCGGGGAATCGCTGTGCCCGGAAAATCGCTGTGTCCGGGGAATCGCTGTGCCCGGGGAATCACTGTGCCTGTGAAAGCATTGTGCCTGCGGAATCACTGCCGTGCGGATTTGATGGAGCTAGAACCCTATTTCGGTTGACCGAATGAGCTCAACATCGCTTGCTTCTGCTGTTGAATTAGGTCTGCAAAACCGTAAGATGCCTATCTTCTATAGTACTTGAGTGCAACTTGACGTATTGAAGAATCAATCGTGCTGGACGACTTCCGTGCAGCGCACAATTACAGCAGGCAAACAAGCTATGAATGACGAAGAGGATTTTCGCAAGCATCCGGAAGCGCATGGGGAAGACGTAAAGGAACGTCCGCAACCAGCAGACGATCCCAGTGAAGATGGACGTGAGGTCGCGCATGCGGATCTGATTAGCAGTTTGCACAAAACGATTGAAACGCTTACTGAAGACGGAGCAACGCGCGGTGATCTGAAGATCCTCGACCGATCCATCAGCGAGTTGCGGAAGGCGTTCAAGGTCTTTCAGCCCTATCGCCGACGACGCAAGGCGACGGTATTCGGATCAGCTCGAACGCAGCCTGATCAACCTGCGTATCAGCAAGCGGTGGCATTTGGGCGTGCGATGACCGAGCACGGCTGGATGACAATTACCGGAGCAGGTGGCGGGATTATGGAAGCTGGGCACGTTGGTGCTGGGCAGGAGCTGTCGATGGGGCTCAATATTCATCTGCCTTTCGAACAGAGCGCCAACCACGTGATCGAAGGTGACCCCAAGCTGGTTACCATGAAGTACTTCTTCACGCGTAAGTTGATGTTTGTGAAGGAATGCCATGCAGTTGTGTCGCTCCCAGGTGGATTCGGAACGCTCGACGAGACGGCGGAAGTTCTAACGCTCCTGCAGACTGGTAAACAGACGATGCTGCCAGTCGTTTTGCTCGATGAGCCGGGCGGCGACTATTGGCAACACTTCGCCGAGTTCGTGAACAAGACGCTCCTCCGTGACGGCATGATTAGCCCGGAGGACAACGCTCTATTCAAGGTGACCGATAGCTTAGACGCGGCGGTGGAAGAAACGCTTGGATTCTACCGCGTGTATCACAGCATGCGTTATGTTCGTGACACGTTGGTCCTGAGGATTAATCAGCCGATATCTGCTGAGCAGCTCGATGAGCTAAACGCGACCTTCAGCGATGTATTGGTCGAGGGCAAAATCGCTCAGACTTCCGCTCTGCCTGCTGAGGCAAATGAGCCGGAGCTCGCGGACCTGCCGCGGTTGACTCTTCGATTTGATCGCAAACAGCTGGGCCGCTTGCGAATGATGATCGATGCCATCAACGCAACGTGTCCGACTTGTGAAACGGACTCCAGTTCTTAGACGCTGCGTGCGTTCACGATTACTCATGCCGGAGGGCGTCGATGGGATTCATCTGTGCAGCCCGGTAGGCGGGGAAGAGGCCAAAGATAACGCCGACGAGTAACGAAATAATGAACGCGACGGGGATCGAAAGAGGGACGATCGAAGGCGTTACATTTCGGACGACGTCTGGCAGGGCATCCATCGTATCCGGGTATTTCCACAGTGCGAATTCGCGAAGCAAAACGATTGCCGGTTCGCAAATAATTCCCGCCAGGATACCCGTTAGGCCTCCTAGGACGCTCAATACAGCCGCTTCCACCAGAAACTGGTAAACGATCGCGGCCCGTTTTGCCCCTAGTGCGCGACGAATCCCAATTTCGCGGGTACGTTCCGTGACGGTGGCCAACATGATGTTCATGATTCCAATCCCGCCAACAAGCAGTGAGATTGCAGCGACGAGCCCCATGAACACCATGAACATGGTTCGCGTGGTTTCGGCTTGTTCAAGCAGCTCAAGCGGTACGACAACAGCAATGTCTTCCATTTCGTCATGACCGCGTAAAGCATCTTCGATTAGTGCCGCAGTGCTTTTGACTTCGTCTGTGCTATTGACGCGAACGGTGATCTGGTTGAGCTCGACAGTTTCGCCTTCGAATGATCCACTGCCACGGCGTACGACGGTGTCCCCAATACGTTGCTGGAGCGTGCGAATTGGGATGTAAATATCGTTGGAGAAATCCTGAGAGTCCATCGAACCACCAATTGCTGCGGAAGCGTTGCGGTGTTCAAGGACGCCCACGACGAAGTAGTAATCCTCGTGCTCAGGAATGTAGACGCGTTTTCCAATGGGATCCTCGTAGGGGAACAATCGATCAGCGACGCGCGCTGCGAGGACACAAACGGTCTCTCGCGTAAAATTCTCTGCGTCGGAGATGAAGTGCCCGCGACGAATCTTCAAATGCGTGAAGACTGCATACTCAGGTGTACAACCGACTAAGCGTCCGTCGACGAGGTTGTCTTTGTATTGAAACTGCCGCCGAATCTCACGGATGGGAATAGCACTCTTGAGCGTTGGTACGGTCTGCTGCAGCATGTTGTATTCGGCGCGCGTCAGGCCGTAGGGCACGACGCCCCGTGTGCCAGCGGTCTTTTCGCTCGGCGGTTTCACCGAGCGAATCATGATG
>DNPC01000023.1 GCA_003501565.1 Planctomycetaceae bacterium
GAGCCACGCATGATTGTATAGAAGTCCACTTTTTGACGATGGATTGCGACCAACAGGCCCTCGCTGGAGATTTACTTCAGCTCTAGATCCAAAGTCACGGGCTCGTCTCCAACGGTGACTTCAAATCCCGAGGTGATCTCATTTTCATATTTGCTAGGCAGCAGATTGCCCGAATCCTGCTCATCGCCCATGTCTTCCTCAGAGTACTCGTCCTCTTCTTCCTCTTCGGACATGTCGCCACCCTCGGCAGCTGGCTCAGCGACAATCTCGTATTTGCTAACCTTGACCTTGTAGGTGCCCGCGACTGCTCCGTCACCATCTGCGAAAGTCGATACCGCGTAGTTTCCGTCGGCATCCGTAGTTCCGACGGCCCCTTGAGCGTCAGGCGTCTGGGCAACCAGAACAACCAGAGCGCCCTCGACTGGTTTTTTCTTATAGGTGACTGTTCCGGTGACTGGCGTTGTAGGAGGATTGTCGGGAGCGCTGTCGCAGCCGACTAGTGCGCAAAGCGCAAGGCAAGTTAAGAGTGATAATCTGGATTTGAACATTGGATTGCTTCGTTGATTTGAGTTGCCGCTGATTGCAAATGGGGCGAAAGGGAACGGCCCCAACGAAAAACTGGCTTGCAGCAAAGCTTCGCTACAAGCCAGTCGTTTAGTAGGGTCTACCGCGTTTTCTTACTGCGGTAGCTGGGCTGCTTCACCACCGGAAATGGTACCCAGTGCACCGAAGACACCGTATGGGCTGCCACCAGTGAGACGACCCGCGACACCAAAGGTCAGGTCGCCGGTATCGATGCTGTTAGACAGGAACTGGACCGAACCATCACCCATCGCAACGTTAACCCCGCCGGTGTGATTACTGGCTGGAGGAACGATGATGTGCTGTTGGTCACCAAAGTTTCCGCCTTCTGCACAGCCTGGGCCGTTAGGTGCGATGACCGTACTGATACCGGTGTACGATGGCTGACCATCGACCCAGTTAACACCACGACGACCGTGGTAGGTAAGACCAGCGTTGAAGAAGTTGCCTGTGATCTGCTGCAAGCAAATTGCAGGTGAAGCTCGCAAGCCGCTCAGGTTCTTGATGTACGCTTGGTTGTAACGAACATTTTGAACGCCTGTCGTGGCACCATTGCGTCCACCCCAAGGATAAGGGCGACTGTTGATGAATTCGCTCAAAGCGATCGTGTTACTGGTCCCGTCAGAGATCGACCCGAACGAACGGTAAACCCGAGCTCCGAACAGACCACGAATCTGTCCACGGTCGTCGCGTGCTCGGTGGATTGAGTCACCGACCGACATTCCGTAGCTGATTTCGCGCTGACCGACACGTGGGCCTGGATCAGATGGGCATCGCATGTACTGAGGTGCTGCTCGCCAAACGGGCCAGTTTACCCATGCAGCGGGACCACCTGGTGGAATCGGTGGGGACGCGGTGGGGTCGCCAGCCTGGATAGCGTTATACATATTCGTTTGCTCACAGAACGGAAGCAAAGGAATAAAGCCGCTCAGGCGAAAACTGTTACCGGTGTTTCGGTGTCCGTTGCGTCGCGTACCACCCTTACGAGCAGGGAATTTTTTGTAAGCTGACGCGTAATTGTGCAACGCCAATCCCATTTGCTTAAGATTGTTGGAGCACTGCATTCGACGAGCTGCTTCCCGTGCTGCTTGCACGGCGGGTAGCAACAGCCCAACCAAAATCCCGATGATCGCGATGACCACCAGTAACTCGACCAGGGTAAACCCCGGCCTACGAAGAGACCTCATGACAAGTTTCCTTAAAAAGACGTAAGAGATTAGTAATTCGCAAGGAAACGATCGTACCCTAATTTCGAGGGGGCGGTCAAGCTTACGTGCCCGAAGTTTACCTAATAATCGGTTAAAGTCTGCGTGTTCCCCGCACAGCAGTTTGAATACCCCTGGTAAAGCGAAAATACTGCGCCTTAGTATGCAAGTTGCAACTCTGCGCGGGACCGGTCAACCGCAGCGAGTCTTTACTCAAGAATCCTGAAAGCCCCTCAGAATGAGTCGCCGAACTCCGATTCACGCCAGCGCCCGTCAGTCGAATCTAGGCCTCCTGCAGACGCGCCGCCAGCTCTTTGGAACAGCCGCTTTGGGACTCGGCACCGCTGCAATGGCTCAGCTTTTTTCCGCCGAAGGCCTGGCAGGGGAGCCTTCCGGCGATCAGGACTCCCGAACGCCAAACGATGGTTTGCACCATCCAGCTCGGGCCAAGCGGGTTATCTACCTTTTCATGAGCGGCGGGCCTAGCCAACACGACATGTGGGACTACAAGCCCAAGCTAAACGAGATGTTCGGCGAGCAGCTGCCGCCGGAAGTTCGCGATGGACAGCGGATTACGGGCATGACCGCCAATCAAAAGAACGGCCTCCCGGTTTGTCCAAGCAAATACAAGTTTGCGAAATATGACAACAACCAATCAGGCGTCTACATCAGTGAGCTGTTGCCATACACGGCGAAGGTCGCCAAGGAGCTGTGCGTTGTTCACAGCACGTTTACCGAAGCGATCAATCATGATCCGGCGATTACTTACATCCAAACCGGCAGCCAGATCCCCGGGCGACCTAGTTTAGGTGCATGGCTAAGTTACGGCCTCGGCAGTATGAATGAGAATCTACCTAGCTATGTCGTGATGCATGCCAAAACAAGTTTTGCTGAGCAGAGTTTGTTTAATCGGCTTTGGGGAACGGGCTTCATGCCATCACAACATCAAGGCCTATTGCTTCAGAGCCAAGGCGACCCGGTGCTTTACTTGAGCAACCCCAAAGGACTGTCGCGACAAGACCGCCGAATACAGCTGGATGCTCTGACCGCTCTGAATCGAGGGCACTACCAACAATATGCCGATCCGGAGGTTTTATCGAGGATCGAGCAGCACGAAATGGCTTATCGCATGCAGGCATCTGTGCCTGAACTAATGGATCTATCGCAGGAATCTGCCGATACTTTTAAGCTCTACGGCGAAGAGGCCAAGGAGCCCGGTACCTTTGCAGCGTGCTGCCTGAACGCGCGGCGATTGGCCGAACGCGGCGTCCGCAATATCCAGATCTTCCATCGTGGCTGGGACGCACACAATCGCCTGCCAACCGAACATGAATCCCAGTGCAAAGACATCGATCAGGCATGTGCTGGACTAATTGCGGATCTGAAGCAACGCGGGATGCTGGATGACACGCTTGTGGTTTGGGGCGGTGAATTTGGACGCACCGCGTATTGCCAGGGCACGCTGACGGAGAAGACTTACGGACGCGATCACCACCCCCGGTGCTTTACGGTGTGGATGGCTGGCGGTGGTGTGAAGCCTGGAATCACTTACGGTCGTACCGATGACTTTGGCTACAACATCACCGATGCCGATGGCCAAGTGCTATCGCCGCAGCCGACCAAAGACCACTGGACGCCTGGGACGATGCACATTCACGATCTGAACGCCACGATTCTGCATCTTCTCGGAATCGACCACACGCGACTCACCTACCGCTACCAAGGCCGCGACTTCCGTCTCACCGACGTCCACGGCCACGTCATGAGTGACTTGTTGGCATAGCACATTCTCACGTGTTTAGCCCGCTTGCCCTGTGAATAGCCGCGCGAAATACAGGAGTCGCGTCTTCTGAGATTCGCTGCATCTGTCGGCCGCGTGAGAGGCGCGATCTTTCGGATGCGAATGGTCGTCGATTACGCCGCAAGTAACAGAATTCTAGGTGCCGTTACTTCGCCGAGCTTGTTAGGGCGTACAGTGTGCAGGTCCGAGGGGGAAGCGAGATACTCAAGCCGCATTAGTCGGCGAGTTCGGGGAAGATCTCTTCGTCGAGATTTTGACGGCCGATGAGAGATTTTGTGCGGGCGAGGAAATCGAACTTATAGTTGGCAACTTGTTGTTCAGTAATGCCTAGCTGTGCGGCGGTATCTTTATTGCTTGCACCCAGTACAAAGAGCATCTCGATGCACATGAGCTTGGTCCAATCGCCCTTTGCCTTCCACTTGTCAACTTGGCTCCGTAGGGCTTCCACGATCGCGTCTTCTTCAAGCTTTTTACGTTCGCCACTGCGTGCAATACTGCTAGCACCCCGAACTCCGCCTGAGACGATTTGCCAAGGTGAGCTCGAGCCGTCACTGGCACTTTGGTTCAGCGAAATCGCAGGACGTCGGCCTTCGCGGCGAAGATGATCCGTTAGTTTGTATGCGCAAATCGAGAACAAATAGCTTTCGAGCGGCCGACGACGATCGTAGTTCGGCAGGCTATTGAGGAAACCCACAAACGTTTCTTGGACGATATCCTCGCTCGTGCTGCGATTGCGCAGACGGCTTTCAACGAACGCAAGCAGTCGTCCTTCGTAGCGACCGATCAGAGTTTCCCAGGCTGAATCGTCGCCTTGGCTAATCTGTTCGACTAATAGCTGGTCGGCCGCAGATGAATTCATCGAGTGCGCTTTTGAATGATAATGGTTTGGTTGCCGTTGCGATTAATTGTGGTTTGTACGCCCGAGTTTGACAACTCAGCGCTGGTTATGATTTCTACCGGAGCGCCGGGAGGAGTCGGAACGTTAACCTCAGGCGGCAGTGGCGCAAAAACCTCACCGCCAGGTGGACCGTCGTTGTTACGCTTAGCTTCGTCAACGGCCCGCGTGACCGCATCGCGAATCGCCTCTGCCTCCGCTCTCGCAGCACGAACCGCCTCGACTTCCGCTCGGCGATACGCTTCATGCGTTTGTGAACGAACCGCGAATAGGCTTGCCGTCGCACCGATTGCAAGAATGCCAACGCCCAGAAGTCCCAGGCCCGCCATCGCGCCAAAGAACCCACGGTTCTTGCGAACACTGGCGACTTCCACGTTATCCGTAACCGGCCGCGTCATCGGTGGGTGCCACCGGCGGAGGACAAGGTGTGATAGTCCAACGACTCCCAGTACGCCCGACAGCAGGATCGCCAGTGGCGGCAATCGATCGGATTGGACAGCCTGTGCATACCAGTTCTTCATCTGGCTGCGCTGAGCAGGAGTAATGTGAACCTTGACCCACTTCTGATACATCGGGCCGCTTGAGGTTGGAATCTCAGAGACGTAACCTACCGGATCGTCGATCAGATTCTTCCAGACATAATCGCTTGTTATGTAAGCTGATAGATTGCCTGCGTCGTCTCCGTTGCACAGCTCGTGTATGACATAGTCTTGAACGGTCTTTTCCAAAGGCATTGAGAGCTCGTCGTTCACCCTGTCTTTCTGGCTCGTGGCCATTGAAGAAACGACCAGAACGTGTGTATCACTTGACAGATCAGGCTCGGCTCCGATCCAGCTTGGGTCTTCGCCCCGGCGTAACGGGTCTTCGCCAGGCGCAACACTCAGCTCGCGAGTATCCGCCACATCAGATGTTTCACCAGCCACAGCGTCGGCGCCGGCTTCGCCAACAACATTACTTTCAGCCAGTTCATCGTCCGCTGGCAAGTCGTCGGTCAGCATTTCCGCGGGATCAGTGACTTCGGCAGGCAGCGCGTCCGCAGGAACTGAGTCTGTAGGCAGTGAGTCTGCAGGTGATGGGGCCGCAAGTGCTGATTCGGCAGGCACCGAGTCCGTTGATACTGCGTCCGCTGGCGCTGAGTCCGCAGGCACTGGATCCACTGGCACTGAGTCCTCGGGAACCACTTTGTCGGTCGTACTCGAACTCTCGGGGGCTGATGCCGTGTTGCCTTCCGTTTGATCGGAATTCGCAGGTGTTGCTAGCGGTGCCGGTGCATCGATAGCGGAGCGTACTCGGAGATCGATCTCGAGCTCGAATGCTTGTAGCGGAACCGTCAATAAGCAAACCGCAGCTAACGCAAGCAGTGGGCCCAGGACGCCTCGATCAGTTGATCCGTTGCAACTCGTCATTCTATTTAGCTCCAAAGTTGGAATTTCTTCCGTGCGGTTCGTTGCAGTCTTGGTTGAATTTCGGCGACGTTAGGCGTCTCTCTCAAACAACAACTTTGTTAAACCGTTCTGCAGGATTAATCCAAGGGCAGGAAAGTTGTATGGCAATCGAGGAACCGGCGGCGATCAAGGCGCCCCACGGTTGCGGGAATGGAATGACCATGTAGACAAGCATCGCGGCGATGACCGTCCATACGACGGACAGGAAGCTCAAGCGAGTGCGTCGGAGTGGGTCAACTTGTTTCCACCAGCCGATCAATCCCATTAACAGTGGGAAGTATGCGAGAAAGGCGGGCAGTCGAGGTGTTTGATCGGCGGCGAAGAAACCATCCCACCGATTCGTGGGCAGTTCTACCATGGGGCGCCCCCCTGAGATCGAGTCCCATGACACCATCAGGTATTGGCTCGTCACGTAAGCGAACAATCCGATTAGCAACCCGAACGTAAGCTGAACGAAACTGCGGATCGCCCAATCTCCCTCCTGTGTTTGCCAACGTTTGCCAAGGCCGGTGTAG
>DNPC01000029.1 GCA_003501565.1 Planctomycetaceae bacterium
CGGGCGTCAAAGGTCCCGGTGGTCCCGTCTTCTCGAACGGCTACGTTGCACAACACCATGTGGTAGTGCAGATTCGGATCGGGCACGTTGTCTTTCAGGCCACGAGCCGTTTCATGGCGGAAGACAGCGGCTACCAGCTGGGCCGGTTCGTTGAGCTTGCCCGCTTTTCCTCGACGTGCAATGCCACAGAGTTCCTGAACGGCTTCGAACGCTTTCTTTGAAGCCGCGTCGCAGGCTTGATCGATTTGGCTGGCCAGCTTGTCGTCGGCGGTAGCTCTTGCGATCGAGACGGATTTGGGAACGGAGAACGTCAGATCGAAGGCCGCTCGTCGGCTGGCCTTGCCTGCGTTCTGAACCAGAGCTTTCTGGCCGTCCGCCGACTTGCCTTCCAGAATGCTGCGGAAGGCGGATGCCTGCACGGTGCCGGTAAGGCCCAGCTGTTTGGCTCCTTCGCCCCACCAGATGCCCGTCGGTTCGCCACCGGCCACGTAGTAATCTTCGCCAAGATCTGAGTAGTACCCCACTTCCTGTTTGCTGTTCCCAATGAGTTTGATCGATAACACGTTTCCCCTGCTGAAATTTACGAATCGTCCTTCCGTGGATCGCCTGACTTAAGATCCTGTCGAAGACGGATCAGTTCGTCTTCAATACGTTGCATGCGAGCGGCCACATTCAGCAGGCCTCCGTCGGCCACGGAAATCGTGGCCAGTCGAGCGAACTGATTCGGTTTCAGTTTGGCGGCGTCCGCCATTTCCTGAATCTTCTCGGTGTACGGTGGCCACAATCGAAAGGTGATCTTGTCGCTCATTGGTCGCCTCCTTTGTTCTTCTCCAGCCATGCGGAGATGCCAGCCACTGCAATCGCGTTCTGCGAAGCGAACGGCAAGCCGAGTCGTTTTCGGCGAGTCGCTTCTTCCACCAAGTCCTGCCAGAGCGGCAATGGAATCTGGTAGCCCTGATTTTTGGCGGCTGCAATCTGAGTGCCCGGTTCCGGGGCAGCTCGCAGCGATGAAGCGGAGATTGTTGTTCGTCTGCGTTTGGTCATGTGATTTCTGAGTCCTCCCTAAAAATCTGTCAGGTCTCGAAACTATCACGGTTCCGATTCTTACTCAAAAGCTGTTTGAAACCGTTAGCCGGTCGAGCTGTTCGATCTCCTCGCGGAGCCTTTTGTCCGGAAACCGGCAATCTCGAAGTCGCAGTTTGTCCCCCCATGGTTCCATGCATCCATGGTCCCATGGCAGCAACGTCGCCAGCACGCAGCCCGAATCGCAAAAGGTCATATCCACACCCGTGCACCTTCGGGGCGACAAATCCGGCTGACAGGTGTTCCATGTCGGCCATGATTTCCGGAATCATTTCGCTCCATTGCAGCGGCAACTCGGCTGGCTTGCCGACAGCTTGAAAGCTGCCCTGAAGCAAGGCATTTCGTCAACGTCCAAAAGGCGTTTCAGTCGGGGCAGCCTCGCCTTGTTTCTTAAGAAATCGATTCGTGAGACACTATTTGGCTGACGCAGGATCAGTAAGCGTGACGGCCGCTGGTTCTGCCTCCTTCTCCGTCTGATGTTTGTTCACGTGGCCCGAGGGCTGAGTGAACAAACAACAAACTACGAAGGAGGTTTATGACAAATACATCAACTCACACTGAACAACGTCTGCTGTTTGACGAGTCAGTGGAAACGCCGGTTCCGGAAACACATTCCGAGCTGGCTCAGGCAAGCATCAGTGGGCCTGTCCCAACCGCTGAAGAACAAGAGGCTCCGGGCGTTTCGGAGATTCAGGCAGAGGCTTCGGTAGAAGCAGCGATGCCGATCAAAGAAACCGTCACGTTCGATCTGACGAACAAAGACGAGGTTCTGGAATGTGTCGATCAGGCTTTGGGAGATCTGGAAGAGGCTCTGTCTCACGGTCACAGCGAAGGTCTGAAGAGCTATCTGAAATTCCTGTCGGGATTTCACAGCTACAGCTTTCGCAACATGATGCTGATCTTCATGCAGAATCCGGAAGCCAGCATGGTGGCCGGGTTTCAGGCGTGGAAGAAGATGGGCCGTCATGTCCGCAAAGGCGAAAAGGGACTCCGTATACTGGCCCCGATTGTCCGCAAACGAAAAGCTGATGATTCGGAGGCTGCCAAGGAAGGCAAGAAGAATCGCGAGCGGGATTCCGATGGCCAGCCCAAGCGAGTCATCACCGGCTTTCGCATGGCCAGCGTGTTCGATGTGTCTCAGACAGAAGGCGACGACCTTCCGGAATTCGGTGGGTATTCAGGCGACCCTGCTGAAAATCTGGATCGGTTAAAGCAGTTTGTGGCGTCCAAAGACATCGAACTGCTCATGGAGAATCCGGGCGGTGGTGCTTTGGGAGTCTCTGAAGATGGTCGCATCAAAGTTTCTCCCGATCTTTCACCAGCCGACACCTTTGCTGTGTTGGCCCATGAGGTCGGCCACGAACTGCTGCACAAAGGCGAACGCAGGAAAGACACCACGTCTTCGATCCGAGAAACTGAAGCAGAAGCGGTTGCTTACGCCGTCTGTGCTGCTGTGGGACTCGAAGATCATTCTCGAGCTTCTGACTACATCCAACTGCATCGAGGCGACACCGAAAAATTTCAGCAGTCTCTGGAAGTCATTCGTCAGACAGCGTCGGAGATTCTGCAGGGGCTTGCTGACATGAAGCCAGTCAATTGAAGGATGCAACGGGCTGAGAAGTGAAACTCTGATCGACCTCAGCAAACTTGGATCGATCACGGCGGATTTGACTTCCCCTTTCGATTCGTGGTACGCATTAGAAATGATTCAATTTACTCCTGACCTACCACCGTTCGCTGTCGAGCGAATCAAGAAACTGGATCAGGTCATTCCGCATTGCAAGGTGATTTCCGCCAGCCGAATCTCAAATGGCGAACTCAGCAGTTCCGGTTCTGTCACTCGTCCAGACGAAATTGCTGTGTCACTAAACATTCAGTTTGCAGACGGACGAGTCGAGACGCTGGCACTGGCCGTGCATCCGGAAGAAGACGTCCGGTTTCCATCATAGGATCGTTGTAATCCGTCCGTATGTTATGATC
Organism: Planctomycetaceae bacterium; assembly: GCA_003501565.1. GTDB lineage: Bacteria > Planctomycetota > Planctomycetia > Pirellulales > Pirellulaceae > Aureliella. Next base: position 3,064 of record DNPC01000029.1, read on the forward strand.
TCTGGTTAACGTCGTATAACCGATCAAACCACATCGCCTGAGTGCTCGACATTATCTTCAAATTGCAGGTGCAGAATCGACATGCCCTGTTCTGTTGTAAGAAACCAAATAGATTGAGAGCTGTGCGAGTTCGGTTGATACTGAACCTTTCGGATCGGCCGTCCAAGTATTGCACTTTGCGGTGACAGCGGCAGACGTTGCCCTGTGACCGCAAGTACTTCCAAATGAAGGATCAGCCCTTCGAACCAGTTCTGAGCAACATCCGGTCGTCTCGTCGCAAAGTACGACGCCAGTTCATTGATCGCCTGTTCTGCAGTTGCCGTCAGTTGAATTCCCGAACCAGAGCCAAGGCCTGTCGTCGAATAACCCAACTGCTCTTTCAGTTGCTGAGCCACTTCGAGAATGCTGCGACTGTGACCAGCCTGTTCGTCGGCAACGCTCGCCTGAAGTATAGACAGCGTCGTGGTATCAAGCTGGTTGAGAGCGGTTTCCATCACGTCTTCGCGAGACGCGTATTTGCCAGTGGAAAGATGCTGATCGACGAGAGTGGAAATGGTCTTAGGGATTTCTGTCATGGTTTTACGCTACCACGATCGGATCGCTGGTGTCAAAGTTTTTGAACAACATCGATCCCATGCAGAACCGTCATTCTATTGCATGAGTTTCACCGAATCACACAGGTTTCGATGGGGATCACTTGCAAATCGGAGTGACCTTAAAAGGTCGCCGGGATGACAGCGTGCAACACGATTCGTCCGCTGTTCACTGTCACCAGCAATCGATACGCGATCCGATTTCCTGTCTCGTAGAGAGTCTCGCGAATCTGAACACATTGACGACGGATATTGAGTTCATCGTGTTCATCCGCGAAGGCAAGCTGGTCGGGATTATTGGCAATGTACTGCAAATGAATCAGTAGGTCGTTAAACCACGACACTTCAGATTCTTTGTTTCCTTTCTTAATTTGAGCAACCACGTCGGCTAACTGCTGCTTTGCGATCGATGTGACGCCGACATCGCGATGATGTGCATCCTGATTCGGCAAATCGAATTCACTGCGAAGATGCGTGGCAATCACCGGCAGATCTTCGACTTGATTTGCGAATTCTTCCTCGAGGCTCTGCCGTAAAGCTGCCAGCTTCCTGTTTCTTACCTTGTCTTTGCCAGCCAGCAATTCCAATGCGGTCAACAGAACTTGGTCACGGGACGAATACTTGCCGGTCGCCAGATGATCATCCAACAGATGCTGGACCTTTGATGAAATATTCGACATGGTCCGAACGTATCACGGTCCACGTCCAACAGTCAAACTGCCCTGTTTGGGGAAAGCTGCCAGTCTATCGTTGAACTAAGCTGCGTCTGACTGGCTCCGAGATCGACTCCTCCAGAACTGTTCAAGCACGAGTTCGCGGTAGCCTTCGAATGTTGGACCAGCCTCTGCCTGATTCCTCTGATAACCCTCAAAGGCATCCCGGCGATGTTCCTTGCAGTATTCCAATGCTCGGTTCATGAGTTGACTTTGTTTCTCCTGAGGGAGCTTGCGAAACCACTGCATCAACGGACTTGGGGCACCGGGCTGTTTTCGTTCCTTAGCGGTCTTTGACTTGCGATCCATTGCGTGGGCTTGAATGAAAACGACTTCCAGTTCTCCATTGTGAGCCTGTTGAAATCTGGCTTCTCTCAGGTAGCCACATTCGATCAGCCAGTCGACTGCTCGTTGCAGAATTCGCTTCAATTGACTGGGGGAGTTTCGACGGCAGATTCCCAGTGTTCCGACGCAAAGCCGTCGTACCTTCATCGTGGTCGACGTGCAGTTAAAAAACCGCTTGGCAAGAACTCGGTACAATCGAAGCGGGACTTCTCTTCGTCGACCACTGGCAATCTTTCGCCACATGACCATGTCGAACTTTCTGATGAATCCGTCCTGAAAGCTCTTCCAGATCACATCACTCCAGACGAACGAACACAGTGGCAGAGTGGCTGTCCCCTGTTCCATTCGCTTCCGATCCAGTTGGTCTCGGGAACACAGGCTGACTTCTTCAATCAGGTGAAACGTCTTGGACGTCCATTCGGATTCGCCTTTGTCCCACCATGAGTCTTTGAACTTCAGAGTTGTTCCGGCGATGCGATCCATTGCATCTTCGAGTCTCTTGTACGAGCGACCATCAGGAGCCCAGCCGAGGGTTCGACACAGATGGTATCGGCTAAAGTACACCGTCTTTGACTGGAACCCTGCTTCACTCGTCAGGGCTTTCATGCCAATCAGCACCTGATCATCGATCGGTTTTGGCAGTCCGAACGCATCGGATCCTGTGATCAGGAGTTTGCGATTCACGGGGCGTTTGAGTTTTCTGTCGATGACCGTGTGTTCGATTTCAAACGTCTTCGCGGAGCCGGCTGTGATGGGACCGAACGGAAACTCAATTAAGTTCATTTCATCTCGACCAAAGATCGGGATCACATCGGCTGACGGTTGGGCTGTCTTTTTCGAGTTCTTCATTCCTTTCATTTCCAAAAGCAAAGTTCTTAGTTCTTAAGTTCTAAGAGTTCGGGAGCCGCAAGTGCCTGAGTTCATTCAGGAAAACACTGGTGGTTTTGTCTCAGAACACGGTACTTCTTGTCTGGCAACACGGTAGATCGTGTCTCAGAACACGTGTTTCGTTGTTTCAGAACACGATACCCCCTGTTGAGAACACGGTAGTTGCCATAGTTCAAGCCACTTAAAGCTACCGCAGTTTGAGCCAGCCGCGCAAGACGGTTTCTTCATGTCTGCTGACAACTCCAACCTGAGTGACATCGGGTGTGTCTTTGGAAAGAACGTCCTCGGACACTCACCGGAGAGGTCCCCGGGCCGGATGATGATGTGGCAATCCAGCTAAAGGACGAATCGATAGTCACGTTTAGTTCCGGCGAGTTTGTGATAAACAGCCTAGTGATTGACAGTCCACTCCAGATTTCGGGCGGTCGGCTATCGATAACCGGAGAGCTCTACGTCGGCAACAGGCTTGAAATCACAGGCGGCGTTCTTGCGGACGCCCAAATTGAATCGACGGATCCGGCCTTCCTCCTTTTGCGGTCAGCCCGTTTGGATGGTGTGGTGATGGATAGTGACCTATCCGTGAATGACACGGACTTGTTTGTAATGAACGGCCTGACGCTTAATGGCGAGTTGATAGTCGGTGGGCCTGAGGGACAAGGCCGAATCTGGTTCGATGGAACTCAAACGCTTGGTGGGAACGGGACCGTAATTCTGAATGCCGAACCAAACGAGGAAGTTACAGGACTATTGATTCGCAACGATGGCGACACCCTCACAATTGGGGAGAACATGACCGTCCGTGGACGCAAAGGTTACATCGGTGTCAGCCCAAATGGTGGTGGATCCACCGACGGAATACTTGTCAACGAAGGTACCATCCAGTCCGAGGGTGACGCGATCTACCTGAACGCGGGAAGCAATCGTAGCACCGGCACCCTGCGAGCGGTCGAAGGTGCAAGACTTGTTTTGGAACGGCCCATTGACAACAGCAACAATACGTTGCGTCTGGAGGGCGAAGGAAC
>DNPC01000475.1:0-834 GCA_003501565.1 Planctomycetaceae bacterium
ATCACTTCGAGTGTTTCTCGGAAGTAAGTTTGCGGTCTATCTTTCCGCCTGAAGCTGGACCGCCCAATCGGCAACCCACCCAGCAAGTGCCGACACGGTTTCCACGTGTTCGGCCAGCTCGTCGAGTCGTTGGTCGCGGGCCATGTCCTCCAACGCCGCTGCATAGTTGGCGGCTGCCTTCAAGCCGACTTGCCGCACGTTGCTCTTGAACGTGTGGATCGCTCGCCGCGTTTGTTTTGCGTCGCCGCGCTCAAGCTGCTTTCCAAATTCACGGCCGAGCTTCGGAATCTCACTCTGAAGGAGTCTCAGGACATCAACAGACAAGTTCTCATTGTTGTGCAGAATCGCAACTAGCTCTTGCCAGCTCGGACTGTCGGCAAACGCTCGCTCACGATCGAGTTTGACAAGACCTTCGTTGGTCACCTGGGGCTGAAGGTCTGTTTCAGCTTTCGCCGATACCCTAGAATCGCTCTTGGGGTTGGCAGGTTCGGGACCAACCTCAGCCGCAGTCTGTTGCAAATTCGCCTGACTCGTATCTTCCGCCGATTCAGGCGTCGTGGCTAACCGCCCCCGTTCGTGAGACAAGAAACAGGCTTCAGGGATCTGGCCGGTAAGTGCGCAATTGACTGCTTCTTCCAACAGCTCAATAACGACAGGTTTTTCGAGGAACATATCCATCCCGGCATCTTGGCACCGCTGACGATCCTGCGAAGCGGCGTGGGCGGTCAGCGCGCAAATCAGCTGCCTACGCCCAAGTCCGACTTCGCGCCCGCGGATCCGGCGCGTGGCCTCCAGACCATCCACGACTGGCATTTGGATATCCATGAGTACCAA
>DNPC01000475.1:887-10238 GCA_003501565.1 Planctomycetaceae bacterium
ATTTGGATATCCATGAGTACCAAATCGAAGTGGTTTTGCGCGCACGCGTCAATCGCCTCCTGCCCAGTACCGGCCGTTGACACGCTATGGCCGAGACTCTTCAGCATATCGCTCAGGACTGTTTGATTGATCGGACTATCTTCAACCAATAACACACGTGCAGCCCGCGATGCCCTCCCTTGCTCGGCCTCGGAATCTTCGCTGCCTACAATGTCCGACGCAATCTTCTGTTCGGCAGTCTGGAGCGACTCCAATAGTTGTTCGCGCAAGAAAGGATGTGGTAACCAGTTTACTTCCGCGTGTCGCAATCCACTTGGCAATTCCTGTGGCTGCATGTTGGCAAGTTGATGCAGCAGAACCCAACGAATGACCACTGGGGGACGTCCTTCGTTCCAACAAGACATTTCCCGAGAATCTGCCACAACGATGGTGTGATTCCCAGCGGCAAACAACGGATCGCTGGCTCTTTGCATCATCTCGTCCGTCGACAAAGCTGTAACGTGATAGCCCAGCAGTTCCAGTTCTCGGTGCATCAGCGTCCGAAGCTGGCTGGGTCGCATCGCCAACACCACTTGCTCAGTCCGCTCGGGAGCAAAATCATCGTAGCCGGGGCCGCGGCTGATCACTTCCGTTGGAATCTCGAAGAAGAAACAACTGCCCTGACACGGATCACCATCGATTGTCAGTGCGGTCGAAACGCCGATGGCACCCTCCATTTGGGCAACGATATCACGACAAATTGTCAGGCCTAAACCGGTGCCACCAAATTTGCGTGTCGTACTGGCATCGGCTTGCCGGAACGCCTCAAATATAACTTGCCTTTGCTCCGGTGAAACGCCGATCCCTGAGTCATGCACTTCCACTCGCATCCGAGTCTGGGCACCTTCTCTAGCCTGTTCGTTCGACGGCTCCAGCAACCTCAATTTGATACGCACGTGGCCTGTTGAGGTGAATTTGATCGCGTTGCCGACCAGATTCAAAATGACCTGGCGAACCCGATGCGCGTCACCGATAGTTCGAATCACACCGGTATCGTATGGCCCAACACTTTCTGCGCCATCAACGTGACCAGCTGGAATGTCGACCAACAGTTCCAGCCCCTTGAGCTGGGCTCTGGCGGCCATGGAGATTGCCGCCAGCTGAATCGTCTCCAAGCAATCGTATTCACCGGGATCGATTTCGATGTGCCCTGATTCGATCTTGGAGAAATCAAGCAGATCATCGATCAGCGTTAACAAGTTGGAAGCGGAGACCTTCGAAAGTTCCAGATAGTTCTTCTGCCGGCGGTCCAAATTGCTGGCAGCCAGCAATTCTTGTAGCCCCATGATCCCCGTCAGTGGCGTTCGTAGCTCATGGCTGACGTTTGCGACAAACTCTGTTTTCATCGCATTGGCTTGTTCGGCCAAGTCGCGTGCGTCGCGGAGTTCTTTCTCAAATTGCTTACGGGGTGAAATGTCACGAATGAAGATTGCCCACCCTTGTGAATCCTCAACAGTCAGCGGGTGTGCCGAAATCTCTGCGTCGAACCAAGCTGCATCACGCCGACGCAGTTTGACTTCGATACGCTTCCCCGTGCACTGACGCAGCACTTCGTTGATCGCCGTCTTTCGACGAAACGCACCTTGAGAATCGCCAATGCGCTGCCCGGCCTGCACAGTGCCGGTCTGCATAATCTCGCCGATTGGCGAGTGCATCGCTACTTGGTCTTGCGTGTATCCGAGGATCGCCTCGCTCGCTGGGTTGGCGTCGAGCACGTGTCCTTCTGCATCGACAATCAAGACTGCGTCGAGTGCGGCGTTGATCAATGCGTGTGCCCGCGATTCAATGCGTTGGAGTTCTTTGCGGCGCGTATATTCCTCTGTTACGTCCCAGAAAATCCCCTGCACGCCGATAATCTGCCCATCTGATTCACGAATGGCCGCCTTTCGCACTTGGACGAAAGAGCTGGTTCCATCGGGCAACTTCGTCTCCTCGACGTCGTTGAACACCTCCCCAGTGTTCATGACCACCTGATCGTCGTCGACAAATTTTTGGGCGGCAGCCGCTGGGAACAAATCAAAGTCCGTTTTGCCGATAATGTCGTCAAAATCTCGCTGAACGAGAGTGCAGAATGACTGGCTAACAAAAGTGAAGCGACCGTTGCGATCCTTGAGGACCAAATGGACGGGCAAGTGCTCAAGTAGTCGCTTGCGATCAAGGGCCGTCCGAGTCTTTGCTTCAGCTATCGCCGTCTTCTCGCTCTCGCGCGCCGCTTCCAGCTCCTCGGCTTGACGACGCAGTCTGCCTGCCATTCGAGACTGTGTTTGCTGAGGGCTAAACGGGCTTTTCACAAAAATGAAATGCGAAAGTCCAACCAAGAAATGCGCTAGCATCAGTGCGGCGATGTTCTGCAGTTGGTAGGTGAAGGGCGAAAAGATGGCCTGGGAGGTCAAGAAGTCAGGCGTCAGCACTTCAGGTGGAACGGCACCACTGTTTTCCTTTGCGTATCGTCCTGCAGCGACCAAATGCGGTAGTCCGCTCACAAGGGCGGAACAGACTGCCAACCAAACAACCCAGCGACCATGTTTCTGGGTAATCATTAGAGCGACGCTGGTCATAACGATGGGCAACACCAGCACGGAAGGGTGGTTTGCACCCAGCAAGAACAGTGGCAGGTGACTAGCAACGATCGCTAGCAAGCCAAGCGGAAGCCAGTACTGTCGGGGCAGTCGAGTCAAATACCTCAGCGGCATGGTGTTGTGCGTGTCCAGAAGGTGAGCAAACCGATAAGTGGCTGGCAGATTCTACAACCGCTTGAGCTCGCTACACAACATGTTGTTTACCGCAGTCGTGTGTGAGGTTTGTATCGGTTATGCAGCTAATTGTAGCGTCGATTTAACTTGACAGCACCGGAGTCCGACAAGCCTCCGAAAACTCCCAGTTTTACTTGTCCGCAAAGTTTGACAATCAGTCTATCTGACCTAGGTTTCAAGTGCACACCGGATCCAATCGTTTGTTGCCGGTTGTCGTTTTTTGTGTCAGTCCGTGATCCATTGACGGTGGCGAAGTCAATGTTGAATGAACTGACGTGGTTACTCGCCCACTTGGGCACGCACTCCGGAGAGATGCTATGAAGAATTTTGCCTCTAAAGTCCAACGTTTTCTTAAGAGCGAAGATGGACCAACAGCTGTTGAATATGCAGTTATGTTGGCTCTGATCGTTGTTGTTTGCCTCGGTGCTATTACCTCGATCGGTAGTAACGCTTCGCAAACGTTCAACGACGTTGCAAACCAGCTGTAAGCAGCTGAACAACAGATTGCTTTGCTGTCGCGGCTCGGAAACGCTGCTGTAATCGGCCATCGGATTGGACGACCTGCATTAGATCGCGGGTCGTCCGCCCTGCGCGGCTGTTTGACCAGTTCGCTCCATCAACGTCGCGACCGCAAACAAACTTATTTCCAAGGAGAACAGATATGCCTCACTTTATTCCCGCAGATTCTATCACGGGCTTGTGGGAGCTAATCTGCTTTGCCGGGACGATACTAACAACTATGTTCGTCTGGCTTTGCAGCTGGCGTTAACGCTCGCGCTGCTCCAGTCAACTGACTGGAATCCCGGATGACAAATGCAGCCTGTGTTAGGACCCCAACCTCAGTGTGGTCCAGTACCGCAAGGCGTAGCACACTTAACCGCAGCCCAAAAAAGCCAATCGTTGCCCCGCTTCTTTTGCCGCTGTAGCTGCCTAATCAGCCTGCATGACTGCAGACTGCTCAGCAGCAAACCACCAGCATTTCGCTCGGAACCAACCACCGGAAGGGGCCAAGAGCCAACACACGGGTAGTAATCATGGAAAACATCATCGCACACCTCGCGGAAAACTGGGCCATGTGGGCCGTATCGGTAACACTGGTCGTTGCCGCGGTCATCGACGGCATGTACTTGAAAGTGCCCAATAAAATTACGTATCCGCTAATCGTCGCAGGTTGGATCTACAGCACCGCTGTAGGCGGTTGGGCTGGACTTGGATGGTCGTTGGCCGCCACGTTCTTCGGTCTCGCACTCCTTTTTGGACTGCACCTGATTGGCGGCATGGGCGCTGGCGACGTCAAATTGCTAGCGGGTATCGCCGCCTTCGTCCACATTGAGCACACGTGGTACATCTTTGTAGCAACGACGATCGTCGGCGCAGTTATGGCAACCTGCCAAATCGCTTTGAGCGGCCAGTGGACCAAGCACTGGTTGCAGGCCCAAGCCATCCTGCAAGAAATCGTAACAGTTCGCAATGCTGACAAACTGTATGAAATTTCTCAAGAACGCAAACCAAGAATGACTCTGCTGCCTTACGGTATCCCCATGACCGTCGCGGCAATCGGCTACTTTGCATTTGCAGGCCTGCTGTAACACTTGGCACACCGTCCGCCTCGTGCCTCCGAGCACGACGAGTGGTGTTTTTCCGGCTGCGCCAGACCAAGGCCTAGCGGTGTCTAACGACGCCGCTCGGCTTGGTCAACTTTACCGGTTGTACGCTTTCTTCCGGTTATCCTGATTGTCGCAGTTGCAAAATGCCGATCACACCCGAAAGCGGTATGTTTCATGGCGTTTTTACCCAGCGAACATCCGTGTGGCTTCGGCTCTAGCCTACTGGTGCATGATTCGGCTCAGCCCGCTTCCCAAGTACTTTGGTGACCTTTGGCAGCTTTGGGTTTCCGATGCTTGAGAAGATATGCAGCCTGGCGAAGAGAAGCCTAGTGAGAAGAAAGTTCTTCATCCGACACGGTCCCAAATGCCAATGATAGCTAGCAAAGAACCCACGGCATCTGCCGCTAAATGCCTGCGAACCGGAGTCAACGGCGTATCCAAACGAATTGGGCTCGCTTAAGTACAGGATGTACCGAAGTGCGAGGCCCAAGACTGTTAATACGTTGAGGCAATTCGGCGATGCGAAGTAAACCGATAATTCTGCTGGTCACTGCACTTGGTTGCGGCATGGTTGCAGCCGTCGCGGCTAGCAAGGCTGTGCTTTCCAATGGCGGCTCTGCTCAGGGTGAACAGAGCGTAGAGATTTTTGTAGCCGTCAAAGACCTCAAGCAAGGCCAAAAAATCGCCGCCGAAAGTGTGCGAGTCGAGAAATGGCCCAAGAGTCGCGTCCCTGAAGGCGCCCAAACAGACCTGGAAATGGTGGAGAGCAAGTTCACCAACCAGATGATTTTTGCAGGTGAGCCAATCGTAGAGCGCAAGTTGGCAGATTCACGCGACAGCTTCTCGACCACGATACCTCAAGGCTACAGCGTTTTTGATATCGCCGGAGGAACCTCTAGCGGCTACATCAAACCTGGCGACCGCGTGGACATCTTGGGCACGTTTCAGCTTGGCGATCGCCATTCTGCACCAGAGACCCGCACGGTGATGAGAAACGTGAAGATTCACGGCATCAATGGGATTACGACGCGCGACAGCGACGAAGTCAATGCGGTCAAGAACACTACTTTCCAGCTGCTGGTCAAAGAAACGCAACTCGAAACGCTGACGCTTGCTTATGAACTAGCCAATGGAAAACTCCGGCTGAACCTTTTACCCTTCGGAGAATCCGAAGAGCGTGAGGAGACCGACAACGGCCAAGATTTCCTCGACTGGGTCAGCGACAATGAACAGCCAGAACAATCGCTCCTAACGTCCGCAGCCAGCACGATTATCGATGCGGCAGCAGCCGCTCCAGCTCCAGCGGCCGACGAAGGTCCAAAGCACGAGCTCTTGGTTATCACCCCGCACGGCGTCCAACGCTATCAATGGAAGGATCTCAACGGGCTCCCCGAGCGTGTTGAGGATGCCTTAACCCCCAACGGTCCCACAGCGGGGGGGACGGGGAATTCTAATGGTGATGAAGGAAATGAGTCTGAAGGTTATGGCGGTTATGGGCCGACATATCCTACTGACGAAGAATCCGCAGCACTACTCGAAGGAGCATTGTCGGAAGTTGAAGAAGGCGATATGCCCATTCAATAACGCAACCCGTTGCGTCAGAAGACAATACCAACTCAGATCTTGCTGTGGTTGGAATGGCGAGCTGCTCGAGCACCTTAGCTTGCCGCGAGCTTACGACTCGATCCACCTGTGCCCTAAAGCCAGTCATGGATGACTAGCTGTACCGGTGAATTGCGAAACAAGGATGTATATGCATGGCCGTTTCAATGATGCGCCAACGTTTTGCCCGGGCGATTGCGAGTCTCGTTGGGCCACTACCACGTGCGGCGCTTTTTGCTGCAGCGGTAGGCAACCTCGGCATCCTGGTATCTGCTGAAGCCTTGGCCCAAACGCCACAACCACCGCGCCAGCAATGGTCGTTTGTGAGCGAGGAAGTCGACGTTGACGATTCTGCAAAACGTCAAAACGTGAATATGGTGATTAACACCAGTCGCGAAATCACGGCGTCAGAAAGCTTCGTTCAAGTTCGCGTTCAGAATCCAAGTGTTCTCACCGCCCTACCCCTCGCGCCCAACCGACTACAAGTCTCTGCGATTGGAACCGGAGTCACGCAAGTTGACTTGGTAGGACAGGACAACTCCGTTCACTCGATCGAAGTACTCGTTCTCGGCGATGTACGGGAACTCGAGAGTGTCCTGCAGCACAATTTTCCGGATGGTAACCTTTCAGTCTTCCCAATTCAGCAAGGCTGCATCGTTCGAGGCACCGTTACAAGTCCCGACCACGTCGATCAGGTTATCCAGATAGCCGAACTCTATTTTCCTAACGTGATCAATAAAGTCGACGTCAGCGGCGTATTCACCATTCAGCTGGAAACCCAAATCCTTGAGGTCTCGAGGACCAAGTTGCGTGAGCTCGGCATCGACTGGGCGTTTGGCAACGGCGACGATGCGATTTCCTCGACAGTCAATGGCCTTATTTCTGCTACGGGGACTACCTTTGGCGGTACTGGTCAAGAAGTCTTCAAAGTTGGCGTCATCGAAAACGGATCCACTTTCTTCTCCGGTATTCGTGCACTTCGTCGTAACAATCTCGTCAAAGTGATGGCGGAACCGAAACTGGTTGCCGTCGATGGTCGTCCGGCAAGCTTCAACTCCGGTGGTGAGATTCCCATTGTCGTCCCTGCGGGGCTTGGACAGGTCGCAGTGCAGTTTCGCGAGTACGGAACGCGACTGGATTACGTCGCCAAAGTGCGGGACAACGGTCGGATCTGGGTTGAAGTTCGTCCTTACGTTAGCGAAGTGGATCCGGCGAGAGCGGTTACGATCAGCGGTGTTAGCGTCCCCGGTTTTCGCAGCCGTTATCTAGAAACCGGCGTCGAACTTGGGGCAGGCCAAACACTTGCACTAGCAGGGCTCCTACAAGTCAAAAGCGAGTCAATCAATTCGGGTCTGCCGATTCTGAGCGACATGCCATACTTCGGCGGGTTCTTTCGCACCGTTCGGGAAGAAACGAACGAAATTGAGTTGCTAGTCCTTGTCACGCCCAACTACGCAGGTCCGCTCGACCCATCAGAGGTTCCTTGCATCGGACCGGGCATGTCGACTCAACCTCCTACCGACCACGACTTGTACCACCGCGGCTTCTTGGAAGTTCCCGCTGAACCCGTCATGAACGGCGAAACCTATTTGCTCGGACCGGCTCAACAAGACGTTATGTCGACAGGGCAGATCGTTCCGCAAGGAATGCTGCCTAGTCCTACAAACGGTGCGACTGTCCCAGGCGGAGAAGTTTACCAGTCTGCTCCGGGCGGTCCGCAGGTTTACCCCTCGTATCAAAATGGCGGTTCATTTCAGCCAGGAGCCGGACCGATAAATCCTACTAGCGCTCCCACGCCAAATCCTGCGGCTATGAGCGTTGGGCCGAACGCTCCGCGGCTTGCTACCAGTCCTCAACAACCTTCAAACTACTAAGATGGCCTACGGATCGGTAATGCAGGTTCCGGCATCTGATGGTTGTTGCTGAGTTGCCGCAGTTTTTTGATTACCGTTCCGCCACGGATGCAAGGTCAAGACCAACATGAGTAACGTACTGCGACTTGCTCTAGTAGACCCCGATAGCGCCTCGCGCGATTCGCTGAAGAACCAGTTGCTTGGTATCGATCTAGTTTGGTTGGAAGCGGACTGTTCGCGTTACGAATTCTTTCCGGATGTGGTTGCCGAGTCGACTCCTGACATCGGAGTTGTCAACCTCGACAGCGATCCCGATAAAGCGATACGTCTGCTGGAACGCATGCGCGGTGATCATCCCGAATGCGCTCTTCTGGCCGTTAGCAGTGCTGAAGAAGGCCAATTGATCCTAAGAGCGATGCGGGCCGGAGCGAAGGAGTTCCTGACGCTTCCCACCGAAATCGATGAGCTGGTCGCTGCGCTAACGCGACTCGGCGAACAGAAGTTCGGTGCTATGTCCGCTGGCGGACGCGCAACTCGTACTATTGCCGTGGCGGGTGCATCGGGCGGGGTTGGCTGTACGAGCATTGCCGTGAATCTGGGATGCGTTCTAGCATCCAATCCGGCCAACACCGTGGCGCTGGTTGACCTGGATTTGGCAATTGGAGACGCCGACGTTTTCCTAGACGCAATCCCAGACTACAGCCTGATTGATGTAACGGAAGAAATTTCGCGTCTAGACATTCAGATGCTCAAACGCTCCCTCACCAAGCATTCGAGCGGCCTTTATCTCCTGCCACGACCGAGCCAACTGCAAGACGCGGCCCACATTACCCGCGATTCACTGCAACGTGTATTCGGATTGCTAAAAGCTACCTTCACACACGTTGTGCTCGATTGTTCAAAGGCGTTCACAGATACGGATATCGCCGCTCTTGAGTTCGCCAACGATGTTCTGATGGTCGTTCAGCTCGACTTACCGTGCTTGCGGAACTTGGTGCGACTACAAGAGTCTTTAGACTCCAACGATTCAATACATGACAAGCTAAAAGTCGTTGTTAACCGCGTAGGTCTGGAGAGCGGTCAGATCAAGATGAAGCGAGCCAAGGATACGATTGGCCGGGATATCTACTTTCAAATCCCGAATGACTATCGCACCATGATTGAAGTCCGCAACAACGGTATTCCACTGTTGGAGCAAGCGCCCAAAGCCCCAATTACGTTGGCGATGCAAGAGCTTGCAAACCGGGTCTGTGCGACGGAAGAAGCGGATGACCAGGGCGAGCCGACCGCTGCTGGTCAGGCAGTTGCGTCAAGCTGGCTGAACTTCTGGCCCAAAGCCAAAAAGTAGCGGAGATAATTGCGAATGGTCCGTTCGGACATTCGCGGTTACGCGTCGTGAACGCCCATCGGGCGTTTGGCAAACGGGCACTGCGGTATCTCTCTTGCAGTTTCCCCGGGCGATTTCCTCTGGGCGATCTCCTCTGGGCGATCTCCTCG
>DNPC01000429.1 GCA_003501565.1 Planctomycetaceae bacterium
TCGCGCGAGTCATAGCTGAACCTGGTCTCGTTACCGACCGGATCGACGAGTGAAATCAAATTGTCTGACAGGTCGTAAGAATATTCAACGCGACCACCTTCGGGATCGATCGATTCGACCAACCTGTCGCGAGCGTCGTACTTGTTCCGAGAAACTAACCCTAATGGATCGGTAACGGATATCAGATTTCCATCTGGACCGTATTCGTAGCTAGTTTTATTGCCCAATTGATCGGTGGTTGCGACAAGTCGATCCATCGAATCGTATTCACTCGAGTTGAAGGTCCCCTCGGCATCCACACTCTGGATAACGTTGCCATTGGCATCGTAAGAAAACGTAGAAACAGGCGAAGTCAGTGGGCCGCTCCTGTCTGGATCAGCCTCACGAATCACAACGACGCGATTCATCGAATCGTATTCGTATTCCGTGCGATTGCCGAGTTCATCGATGGACGCTGTCTGGTTGCCGACGGCATCGTATTCGAAACGTCTAGCTGCTTCCTCCGGCAGCCCGACAGCCACAGTCACCAACTCCAATAGCCCGTTTGCCGTATACTCATACTCCGTCCTCCGCCCCATTGGATCTGTCATCGACGCAACAAGGCCGTGGCTGTTGTAGGAGTAGACTGTGACGAGGTCGTCTGTCTCACCGTTTGAGATAGCGTCCGGCTTACCGATGACTCGATGCGTGCTCAAAACATTCCCATTGCGTGAGTCGATCTCAAACTTGGTCTGCCGGCCGAGTTCGTCGATCTGCTCGACTAGGGCGTTAAAGTGAGCCTCATACATAAACTCTCTAGGAAGAGCATCGTTTTGTTCTCTAGGAACTCCTCCGACGGCAACCAAATCCATTTCGTTAAAGCGGTTGTCAATCACTCGATTTATCACGATATCGAGCGCTTCGTCACTATCGACGTCTGAAATATCGAAGTTGGTAAATCTTGATTCGATAAAGCCTAGTTCAAAGAAGCGTGGTGGGCCAAAGTCTCCTTGTCCTGTTCCCAACCAAGTCGTCAGCGCCAACCCCAATTGATTCTCTAAGTTACCGACATGTGCGATATCCTTCTGATCGTCTGAGTTAAGGTCGCGGATGATAAACTGGCCAAAATCCGAATTCCCTAGGGGCAACACTGGCTCCTGAAGAGCAAGATCTTGACTCTCTTCTTGATGCATGAATGCTACTACGGGCATCCGCGTTTGCGTCGCGATTCCGCCTATTGCGAGATCATCGCGCTGATCACCGCTGATTTCTGTCACTTCCAATTGGGAAGGTGCAAAATCCAACTGGACAACGGTGGGCTCACCTAGTCTGCCGTCTTCGCCTGCCTTGTAGACGTTTACAGTGTTGGGGTTACTTCGACCAACAATTAGCTGCCCCGGTTCAGTGCCAATGCCCTCGACGATGGCGAGGGACAAGTCAAACGCACTGCTTGCCTCAAGCTGGATAAACTCCTCTCGCGCAAAACCGCCGAGGCCGTTTCCGAGGAAAGTCTCGATAATTCCTTGGTCAAGCAACACCGCGACATCTGGAATGTCATCTGAATTCAAGCGTCCAATCGAGAATTTTTCTATGTCCCTTGACGTTTCGATTCTCAATGGCTCGGCGAAGTTTCCATCATCCCCTACGAGAATCGACAATGACTTTCCATTCTCTGCAATCAAGTCTTTGTTCCCATCAAGATCTAAATCGTGCAGAATCATGGGTATCCCCGTGCTCACACTACCCCCAACACCACCTCCTCCGCTCGCTCCAAGGCTGTACACAAGTGGTTCATTGAAACCACTACTACCCGTGTGTAGATGGACCTGAATCTCTGATGCAAGGTACGATCTAGAAATTAGATCCTCGAAACCGTCAGAGTTTATGTCTTCCAATAGGAAGTGCTCTAGCTGGCCGTCCTCAAGAACAACTCTGTCTGTCAATGGTGTATCCGATCCACCGTAACGAACGGAGAAGTAGTTTCGTTCGGCATGGGTCAAGATGTCGTCGTCGCCATCGTTATCGATATCCGAAAAGCTGGTCATGAAAATAGGAATCGCTTCTAAGAACTGTCCGGTGTAACTGAGCTGCCCCTCGGAGGACGCAACCAATTGCACGGTATGTCTTGGCGAAAACCCTGCAAATGTTCCGTCTCGAGACAACGCTAGTTCGGTCTTTCCGTCGCTATCAAAATCGCCGTCAGCAAGATCATTCAACGTGCCAGACGTCGAAAGCGTGATTGCACTGTCGAATAAAACATCGACCGATGAGAAGTACACCGAAAGCTCACTCCTGGGTTCATTGAACACTGCAAGATCGATGCTCCCATTGTCGTCGAGGTCGAGGGGATGTATGAGCGAGGGTGAAGTGATGCCGTCAATTCGGGTCGGGGTTCGAAATTCACTTCCTTCATTGAAGAGGATCGTTACCTGATTAGCTGATTCGTGCGCAAGAACGAGATCTGGAAATCCGTCGTCGTTCAAATCGGCAATGGTCAGGTCGTTAACTATTGGCTGAGGCGTGACATCCAAAACAAGTTCTGCTGAAAGTCCCACGGCAGAACCGTACGCTACGAGCACTCCATCGACCGTTCGAATGAGTAAATCTGAGAAGCCATCTTGATTGAAATCTGATGCGTCAATCGTCCGAATGGCGGCGTCGACATCAAGAAACGCTTCGGTTAGGAATTGCCGCCAGAGTCGCCAAGATGAATCGTCAGAGTTGACCGAGAAGTGCTTGCGTAAACGATGTCAACAAAGCCATCGGCATCAAAATCGCCGGATGAAAGCACGTTTGCTGATCTACTGGTGTCAATTACCGACTGTGAGCTAAAGTTGCCGTTGAAATTCCGATAGATTTCAAGTTGCGATCCGGTACGCGGTGCTACAACAGCCTCAGGGAATTGGTCTCCGTTTAGATCTACCAAGTGCACCGTCTGAATGGTTTGTGATGTGAAAAAGGTCTCCTCAGGCAAGAATTCGAAATCTAGCCGATTGGAACGGATGAGGTCATCCTCAATCCTGGTTATGTTTCCGCGTTCGTCGTGCTCGTAGAACGTTGAGAATCCTCGAGGATCGACAGACTGAACAACAAGGTTCTGTTCATCACGCACCACTTCTCCCAAAGGTCCAAGTGAATCTCGCGATCGAAAATTTTGACCTTGTTGATCCAATTGAGTGAGTTCTACGTCGCCTCTTGCAGTGGCCATTCTCGCGAAAAGGTCATCCGAAGCTACATTCGCAACAGGCGCATTCTGTGGATTCGACGTTTGGGCAGGTGAATGTAGAACACCTGCTTGCAAGGGCAGAACGCTGAGGATACTTCCGTCTTTTCGTCTAGCCTCAATCGCGCGTCCGTGGAATCCGTACCTGGTTCTCTCGACGCTGCCACGTTTGTCAATTTCCTGCACGAGCTGATGGTTTGAATCGTAGCTGAATGTTCGGCTTGAACCATCAGGATCAACAATCTTGCTCAGATTGCCATCGTCGTCGTAGCTGAGCTGTGCCGTGCGGCCACCTGGACCAACTATGGATTCAATTCTGTCCTGTTCGTAAACAAACCTCGTTTCCAAACCAACCGGGTCAACAATCGCAGTCAGTATTCCGCCGTTGTACACATGTTGAGTCTTATTTCCATTTCGATCTGTTATCGACTCCAAGTGCCCGCTTGAATTGAACTCAAAAACTGTCTGCTCCTTGGTCGTCCGCGTGAATGTGAAATCGTCATTGCGAACCAACGTGGTAAAATCCCCTGGGGGCGAAACGTAGGGCGAGTTGGCATCTGCTCCGGGTTCGAAGACCAGAGTGCTACCATTCCCATCAATAAGCAGCAACTTTCCAGTTGGACTACTGACAATCCTCTGCACGCCTCCAATTTCCCAACCAACACCGAACGGAGACCCGGAGGTATTTACACTCACTACCTCGCCACGGCTCTCAACAAGAGTTCCGCTAAACGTATCCCCCGTTCTTGTCAAGAATCCCTGATTAAGCGTGTAGCTATAGATCCCAGACGGAAAGTCCGACAAATTGCCTTGGAGAGCGGCTTCGATATTGCCACCGTCTTCAGGTATTGCCCAGAAGTGGTATCCATCACCGGCAAGCCCACCTCCGCTGAAGCCTGGGACTTGTTTAATAAAGTCACCAGACTGAAACGAGAGTCTGGCAGCAAGCAGACGGTTTTCTCGATAAACAGCATTGTCTACACCGAAATGCACGATTGGTTGGGGAGCTGCGTGCTGAGAATTGTAATGGAGCGTTACTGCACGATCTTGACCTAATGATCGATATGCTAATGTCGTATGCGTTTCGCGCAATGCGCCTGAATGCAACTCGATCTGGCTAGTAGTTTCTTCAGCTGCTTCACAGCTAGCACACCCTTGTTTCTGATTCTGAGTTTTTTCGGCTGGCGGAACGATTACTTCAGGGGGTGGAACGAAAAAATGCCAACTGCTATTCCGGATTCCATCGACCGTCGTTTCAATTCTTTCTCCGTCGCTGCTGACCTCACCGTCTCCAACTTGTTGGAATTCTCCAGTAGTCGGATCAATCGACCACAGCGCCATAGCTGTACCGGGCTCGTACCCTCCACGGTTGGGAAGCGTCAAAGGTGCGGGCTGGTTGAAACGCATCTCACCCGGCTGAATGGTAACAACCATATCCGGTATGAGATTTGGTGGCAGTGCTGCTGGTGTTCGATCTATCGGCACTTCCGTGATACTCACCCTACCTTCGAAAGGTAAGCCTTGCTGGTTGACGAGATTTCCTGCTTCTACGGTTACAGTTGCAGAAGGAATGGCCTCCGTATCTACGATCGTGCGGCTTGTTGGGTCAATCTGGACAGCGTTCGCAATGTCCAGAACTGGCAAGTAGATAGGACGATCGATCACATTGTTGACGCCTGGAATGACTTCACGACCAAACATGTATGGCAGCTTCTCCGCAATGAATGGATACGGATCGCTCCCACTCGCAAGGTCACCTCGAATACGAAGCGTGTCGGAAAACAACGGACCACTACCAAGATCAAGTACAAAACCTCCATTGTTATCGGTTGTGGTAACGACATTACCGATTTCCACCTGCAAACCGGACAATGGCTGTTCACTCGTATCTAGAATCTTCCCACTTACTCGCGTCGAGGTCACAGGATCTTCCACCACATCGACTCGAAGCGTCTGACTTGCTGTTGCTACTCCATCAGACACCGTAACGACAAATTCATATGAGCCCACATCTTCTGGTGTTGGCTTAAGAAGCAGTTCCCCGCTCCCATTCAAATATCCACCAGGCGGTTCTGTGGTTGGCGTTTGCAGTGTGAATCGCAAATCGTCTCCGTCATCATCGGTAGCTTGGAATTGCACCTTTTCGGATGCACCAGGCGAAATTACTACAGGCGAAAGAGGGGCCAGCTTAGGAGCCTTGTTTACGCCCCCCAAGACCACAGTAGACACCTTGAGGAAGTCCCCACCAGGATTGTCGATTTCGATTGAAACTGAACTGGAACCAGTAAGACTTTGCAATCCGCCAGAGGAAATTGCATTTTCAAAGTTAATGTACGGGAGTCCAGAAGGAGTGAAGCCGGATGCATTGGTGAGCGAAGCACCTTCCGGAATCCCGTCGAAGGTGACTACTACTTCGCGGCCTGTTCCAACACCGAAATTGAACAGTGAAAGATCGGCATAGTACTTGTCCGAATTTGAGTCATAGCTTTCGTTCTCAATAACTAATTCAACGTCGCTAGTTGCACTCAGGTTATCAACTTGAACCGGTCCACCTGATTGTTCAGTCCTTACAGGTGCAAGCAAACTGCCTTGGTCTGCGTTGCCTAACGAATCAAAACTGAATTCGCTAGTGCGTACCATACTTCGCACATGCGAATCTCCATTCATAAATTGGAACAGGAGAGCCGGTTCCTCTGCCGGATCAACACGCGAGAGATCGATTGTCAGGTATTGGTCATCCCAAGAGCTTATCCCAGCCACAATCTCGAACCCAGTCGAGTGAAGAGCAAAAACGGAATCCCCTGGTTCACTGCGGTGCAGTAAGGTTCTCGATGGATCACCTTCACTGACAACATAGACTGAGAACGTATCATCGACGAGGGTTTGGCTCAGTGGAGCCGAAAAATGGTGCTCGACTCGAAAACTAAGTCTGTTTTGATCGGCAAATTCATTGATCGGTATGAGTCTGACAGAGTCAATAGCGTCCTTTGCTTCTGGTAACACGTCATCAACGATGGATGACCCAATCGAGTTAAGATGATTTATGACGATCAAGGCATCGATCGGTGATACGAATCCATCGTTGGAGACGTCAAAAAACGGATCGGTAACTGCGGTTGCTCCAAGCGGTCGCGACCCTTCGCTGTTGAGTGTATTGATAACTGATAACGCATCGCTCGGTGATATCTGAGCATCTGCGTTCACGTCGCGGGCCTCAAACGGATTGTGCCAGTCAGCATTCAACATCAGGCGAGGTTCGCTCTTCTCAAACATGAGCTGGCGCACCCTCTGCTGACGACGTACTTTTCTTGCCTGTTTCTTGGGCTTTGGGGATTTCATGATGGCATACTCTAGATGTTTACAATATCGTTCGGCGCATGATCGATCCTGCTACGAGGCGACCGATGGCTCGCCCAGCTTCGAGACCAGCAGAATTATCAAATTCGAAATGTACACCGCCAAACACGCGACTACGCCCGGCTTCGTTGGCGGCAGAAGCAAAGCTAGCAAACTCGCGAAAAAGCACTTTTTCGCTTGCGATGGGGCGTTGCCCAGGTGCAGGCTGCCTGTCATTTGAAGCCACAAAGGAGACGTTTTCGCCGAGTAATACTGTGAGGACAGCGTCTGCAGCGCCGGAGAAAGTGCTGTGCCCGGAGGTGTAAGTAGGAAAGGGAGGGCTCACGAGCAGTGGTTGCCAACGCTCGTCTTGAACGGTGCTTGGGTTGCCATCTGAGTCAGCCTGCCGAATCGCGTCGATGGGGCGCCAAAAGTCATAATGCTACTTTGCGTCCCATGCTGCGATTCCAGCATCAGCTAACGCAAGGTTGAGCAGAGCAAATGTACGAGCCGTCTCTAGGTGGCTTATCTCTCGTTCCAAAAGCACGTCCGCTGCGATTTGATTCCAGTGACCGGGAGGAGTGAACGTTCCAGCACCATCCACCCAAAACACAGCGATTTCGGTCTGCTCTTCCGTTCGAACGTCGCTCGTAAGTCCCCCCAGGCGGTAGACTTCGTCGACCGCATTTGCGTAAGCTTCTGAGGCTAAATCGGGAGGTGGCGGAGGGCGAAAATCATTTACATCCACACCAGAAAACGTTTGGACCTGATCCCATTGTGGGAGGAGGGGAGGCAGGTAACCTGGGAACGTCCGTTGCCAATCGCCCGGTGCATCGCCGTGAGAATACGATACGTTCTCATCGCTCCCGTCGGCGTTGCGCGTTTGGAGCATTGCACTACCAACTTGAACACCGTAGGCTTCGCTCGCCTCAGCCAAATCAGAATTCGTATAGCCCGCAAGTGACTCAATGAGCGTTGCGTTCCAGTACGCCATTGAATCAGCGTCTGAATAAACCGAAGCAGCAACTTTGTATGCGGCATGTGCTGCAGCTATCTCCGGTACCACTTCTTGGGTGGGCGGAGAAACGCTCAAGTAGCTTTCGAATTCACGCGTAGACGCGTTCATCGCGTCAAACATCGCGATATGCATCATCGCCATATTGCGAGCAACTCGGGGTGGTTCTGACGGAACAATGCGCCCCTCATACGGATCATCGCTAACCGTCGTCCATTCGCGAACGACATTTAGAATTGCCGCATTCCAATCCGTGACCAGGTCACCCCTGCGGACTTCCAGCTTCGTTTCAGCAACGCGACCGATTTCGTCCTGCACTGAGAGTTCGAATACATTGTATCCGCGATCTACGGATAGCTCTGTTCGAAACCGACCTGATTCGTCCGACAGAGCCTCTAAAAGCCGTTCGCCATCGCCATTCCCGATGCGCACCGTGGCATTGGCTCGTGTCGTTCCTTCAATCGTCACTTGGTCTTTGAGGACGACTCCGTTGCTGTTGGGGTCATCACCAGGCGAGACTGACGTGACGATACTTGGTTGGCCTGTGTCATTGTTTAGAGCGTTGACAATCAGTAGCGCGTCGATTGGAGACGCAAAGTTGTCGCCGCTAACGTCAAGAAACGGATCACCTTCAGCACGCATCCCGAGAGGTCTGGAGCCGTTTGAATTGAGCGAGTTAACTACCAGCAGAACGTCGAGAGGTGAAACAAGCCCAGAATCGTCAACATCACAGCGTAATGCGTTGTTGTGCCAATCGGCATTTAGGAGCTGTCTTGGTTCTAAAGTCTCAATTCTGGCTACGAGTGGGCGTTTCATTCAGAGAAACATCAACTAGAGAAGATCGTGTTGTGGTGCTAGGGCGGTCGATTATAGCTAGACCGAGGGGGCTGTGCATGCGATGGCTTGACATCCCATCCAAAAGCGTGTCGATCTGCCGAAATGTCAGATCATCTAACGGAAGAACAGCAGCAGAAGAGAACCTGTTTTCTTGAACTCGTGCGACTACGAGACAGGCTGGAGGCTGAGCAGGGCGGCGAACAATTTGCAGAAGCCCTGATCGACTTCCTGGCTACCATGAAGGCGGAACGTCAAATGAGCGACGAGCAGATGGGGCGCATTTCGCGAATAGCTGGTCTCTAACTCCGGCTGACCCCGGTCGTATCTAGCGGCATACTGGACACTTTGCGTGCCCTAGG
Organism: Planctomycetaceae bacterium; assembly: GCA_003501565.1. Classification (GTDB taxonomy): domain Bacteria; phylum Planctomycetota; class Planctomycetia; order Pirellulales; family Pirellulaceae; genus Aureliella. The sequence goes on from DNPC01000429.1 coordinate 8,750, forward strand.
CCGGGTGATGGAAGCGGGCTCAATTTCATTTCATCCATTCCTTTACTTCCATGGACCGCCATGGTCTACAGAATGCCTGGATTTCGAAAGCCGTTGGCGTAGCATTGAACCAAGTTTGTCGTTGAGCGTGAACACACTCGAAGCGAAAGTCAGAGGGCAATGCAAGACAACGTAAACAGCAGATTAGATCGCATAGAAAATCTTCTCGAACGCCTTGTTGCATCGAGAGAAGTTGCTCAGGAATACTATTCCACTACCGATGTTGCACGGATTTTGAAGAAAGCGGAGTGGACAGTTCGAGAATGGTGCCGACTTGGACGAATTGAAGCGGCCAAACGAATCTGCGGGCGAGGCTTCGCAAAGGAGTGGATGATCAGCCACAACGAACTGCAGCGGATTAAGAGTCATGGCCTGTTGCCAAGGCGTTGAACCAAAGTCGACAGCTGCCCAAATTCCGTTAGCCAAAGACTTTCGAAATCGCAGAACTTTTGACATGTGGAAACAGATGCCGATATCTGCGTCGCATTTCCTCCGTAGTGTGCCCGACAAAATCATCAATTATCCGCTGATCAATTCCGTCACAGGCTAAGTTGCTGATAAAGCTATGGCGAAGAGTATGCCAGCCTCGGATGACCTGCCATTTTGAGTTGTTGACGGCATTTCTGAATCCACCATGGACTTTATCGGGCGTGAGCGAAGTTCCATCGGAGGCGTTGAACAAGTTCTTGCCCGCGGCTCGAGTTGTGAGCCATTTCTCAAGGCATGCTGCGAGTCGCGTCGATAGAGGTACTCGCCGAGTAGAACGTCGCCCCCTCACGCGTTTCTTCTCTTGTATCGTCAGCACGCGATTGGTTAGATCTAGGTCCGCTACTCTGGCACGAAGTAGTTCTGAACGTCGGGCGCCAGTGTGAGCCGCCGACGCTAACATTGGAAAGACATACGGCGGTAGGTAGGATCTGTGCTCCGCTGTATCGAGTAGCTCTTCGACTTCTTGTTTTCGAAGGTAGAGACATTCCCACAACTCGGACGCGTCGGAACCAGTCAGAGACTGCGTTTCAATCTGTCGCACAATTTCTCCGTACGTTTGAAAAGGTGGTTTGTCATCCGCTTTGGGATAACGCAGACCGCGACTCGGAAATTCTCCTTCGAGTAGTGGCACGGTAGCTGCCCAACGCCAGACGGTTCCGAAGGTTGCGATTTCTTTTTTGATTGTCGTCGCAGAAACCGTGCATTTCACGGGCTTCTTTTTTCCCGCAACTGTTCGCGAATACTGGGTAAACTCTTTCGATCGAGCATTTACGTACTTCTGTAAGTCGTTGCCCTTCAGGTCGGCCACAGGAAATCTCTTCTTGAGTATCCGAAGCAAGTGCTGCTTGTGAGTGTGCATCGTTCGCAGCGTGTTGGGTTCTAGATTGTCGTCTGGCAGGGACGCAAAGAACTCTGTAAAGAGCCCCTCGAGCAAAAGACCGCGTGGACTCTCGGTCGGGGGAGGGGCCTTCTGTTTGATTTGATCGATGCGTCCGGCAGCAAGAATGAACGCATCGGTTGGTTGGTCGTCGGGTATCCCAAGACGTCCCGACTTCAGGAGTTGGAGCGTTTCCTCGATCTCGTCGAGCCGCGCAAGCGCTAAAGATTGCGTCTTCGTCTCAAGTGAGCGTTTGAAGCGTTTTCGGTCGTATCTGAAGACGATGTGATATACGCCAGTGGGCTCTTGTTGCAGCGAAGCCATCGTGCCGATCTCCGTCGAAGTGGACCTGGAAATCATTCGCAGCAGGGTGCGAATGGGCCAGCGACGTAAGACCAACGCTAAGACACAAATGTCACTTGCGATGTCACTTGTTGAGAATCGGGCGAATAGAACGAAGGTGCCCGATGTTGCGTAAACCCAAGAAAAACCAGTGCGGAT
>DNPC01000428.1:0-5645 GCA_003501565.1 Planctomycetaceae bacterium
CCGTTCGACCATCCCGGCGGGAAGGTGGGGCGTTCCAAGCCTTCAAGACTCAATCCTGCAAATTCGTCCGATTGCGGTCAGAAACGGAACTTCTTCGTGAGTGATGAAACACACCCGCTGGATCGTGAGGACGAAACAGAGCTAGGACCTACGTCGCCCACGCCTGCGTCTTACAACCGGATACTCAGATTTCTGGTGATCATTGCGGTCGTGTGTGGTGCGATCGCTTGTATCGCATCGGCTGCAAGCGCGAATGCCGCTTACATGTCTCCCACTGAACGCACCGGTACCGTTGTCCGCAGCGTTGCATGCGTGGTCGCGCTGGCGGCCTGTGCAGGGATGATCGTCATCTATCGACTGCGAGCTTTCGTCAGGGCACGCGAAAACGCTGATCGCACTTCATTTCCTCTGTCTGGGGTTTTGAATGCTGCACCTCACACGTCCCCAGTCATGTCCCCAGTCACGGGCCAGCCGTTACCGAATCCTCCTCACCAAAGGCAATTGAACCATTTAGGCGATCCAACGATGGCAGATTCTCAAGCACATCAGCCGACCAGCAATTCGATTTCCGATGAGTGGGATTTGGGGATAGTTTTTGTACTGGTCGTCGCGGGACTTTTGATCCTGCTGAACTGGGGGGCATTCTTCTTCGGCAGGTCGATCGGAATGTATGGCACACTCATTAGTGTCGCCCTGCTCTCGCTGCAGATTGGACTGTCGACGATGATGATCGTTTTTCAAACTGGTGTTTGCCGGGCGTTCGGTATCGGTTGGCTAACGACCGGCTTGGTGGGACAGATTAGTTCGTTCTGGATCTCATCCTATATGTACGGACCTCAGTACTATCGACGCGGTTCCGTTGGCGATGAGTGGCTAATTGAGTTCATTCCGCCTTTGCAAACTACATTTGGACTTATGCTGGCGACTCTGTGCGCCAGTTATGTGTGGGGGTTGAAGAGTTACGTTGCTTGGAGAAGGCATCAACGATTGCTGCAGGCTCAACGAATTGCTGAAGCTACTGGTAGTCCGTCAGAGCTCCACTTGGGTTGAAGACTTGCTGTCTGGTGATACGATCATCCGTGGCATAGGCTCCCAGCCTGTGGGATCGTTCCTAATCTGCAAAGCTTCGCAGACTCAACAAAGGACAAGAAATTGACGGATTCTCCCTCGCGAAGTGGTGTGTTCGCCGCATCGATGGATAAACGGCTCGAAGCATTCAGTGAGAGCATCAGCTTTGACTATCGCCTCTACCGGCAAGACGTGCGAGGATCGATCGCGCATGCTCGGATGCTGGCCAAGCAAGGCTTGATAACTGACGAAGAGTTCTCGCAGATCGAATCGACGCTGCGGGAGATTGAGGCGGAGATTGCCGAAGGCAAAATGCCGTTTCGATTCGAGCTGGAAGATATCCACATGCATATCGAAAGCCAGTTGATTGAACGCTTGGGTGACATCGGACGCAAATTGCACACAGCCCGCAGTCGTAACGACCAAGTGAACACTGATTTTCGTTTATGGATTCGAGACGCTTTAGACGAATTAGATGCGTTGCTGGTAGATTTGCAGCGAGCATTCTTGTCGCGCTGCGAGAAAGATGCGGGCGTAATCTTACCTGCTTACACGCACTTGCAACGCGCCCAGCCAGTGCTTGCCGCCCATTACTGGCTGTGTTACGTCGAAAAACTCGAGCGGGATCGCGGTCGAGTCGCAGATTGTCGGCGGCGAGTCAATGTTTGCGGACTTGGGACCGCTGCATGCGCTGGCACGACGCTACCCATCGATCGTGAAATGACCGCTAATGAACTAGGTTTTGAATCGGTGGCGGCAAATAGTATTGACGTTTCCAGCGACCGCGACTTTGTAATCGAATCCGCTTTTGTGCTGGCGACAATCGCGGAACACCTCAGCGGTTGGGCCGAAGAGTGGATTCTGTGGTCGACCGTGGAGTACAACTTCATCAAACTACCGCATGAGTTTTGCACCGGTTCGTCGATTATGCCTCAGAAGGTCAATCCGGACACACTCGAGCTCACCCGAGGAAAGTCGGCTCGAGTCATCGGAAATCTTCAAACGTTGCTGGTGCTGTTGAAAGGCCTGCCGCTCGCCTACAACCGCGATCTGCAAGAAGACAAGCCACCTTTGTTTGATTCGTTCGATACGGTCAAGGCGACCCTAGAGCTAGCCGCACCGATCGTATCAGGCGCCGAGTTGCAGTTGGATTCTATCGGGGATCGCCTCGAAAAGGGCTATTTGGACGCCACCACGCTTATGGAGCACCTCATTCTGAAGGGGATTCCACAGCGGACGGCCCATCATCTTGTCGGTACTTTGGTCGGCTTGGCCCAGAAAGATGGCGTTAGCCTGGCAGAATTGAGCGATGAGCAGCTGAAAAGTGCCCATAAATCGCTCGATAGCTCGGTTCGTGAGGTTTTGGGCGTGGAAAAAGCCGTAAAAGCGTTCCAAAGCTACGGTTCTAGCTCGCCAGAACGCGTACAAGAACAGGTTCATCGCTGGCGCGAGCAATTACAATAGGGAGGTTCTACGAATCTCTTCTATGCACCAATGCAAAACGGTACCGATGAAATTCAATTCGTCATCTTCCCGCACGTTGTGGCTCTGCCTGCTGTCTTTGTTCGCCATGTTGACGACGGCGCGAGGGCAGGATGATCCTTTCAACTTGGGAGGCAGTAGCGGTGCCGATCTGTTTAGCACAGGTGTGCCATCGGCAGGGGGGGGCCTCTTTGGAGGTGATTCAGCTAACACCGGTCCAGACACCACTGATGTTGCTGGCACTGCGCCCGACGAGGAAGAGCTTTCGCCCGTTATTCAGATGCTTCGCGAGTCGCCGCCGGAGTCGCCTGCAGAAATGGCGCGGGCGCTCAACTGGATGCACAGCTTGCGAAAACCCCGTGAGTTGGATCGTCTGCTGAGTATCGTTCGAGACTGGCCGCCGGGACAAAAGACGGCGCTGTCCCGTGCCGGAGGGACTGCGTTTTGGATCAGACTACGCGGCAGAAGTGAGGTTCTATCGGAGGCGAGCCAACAACTGATTGGTGAGATCCTGAGAGCGCCAGCTCAGCAAGCCAAGCAACCGCAGTGGATAGACAGTTGGATTGCACAGCTAGCCAGCGACTCGCCAAGCAAAGTGCTGTACGCGCAGCAGCAACTGCACGACGCTGGATTCGCCGGCATTAGTCGTCTACTTGTCGAACTTTCTTCGGGCAGTTCTACAGTGCCGGGCGATCGACTTCGGGATGCGATTCTTAGTTTCGGTGAGCAAGGCACTCAGGCACTCCAGCTCGCAACAACGTTACCGCCATCGGTTTCTCAGCCCGTTGTTTCTAGCATTGATCCGATGCGCAATATTGATCTGCGAACAGATTGGGCCGTTGCTGCCTTTGGCGATCGTTTTGATGAAACGTTTCGTAACGGATTGATTGAGAATGTACCGGCCGATCGCCTGCCGTCGACCGCTCGCGTTGTTTCGGCTGTCGAGCAACAGTTGGACCAAGCGTTGTTGGCTTACAATCAAGCTCGCACGCAAGTCGACCCGCAGACAGTGGACATCTGGCAGATTTCCGCAGATGGTCAAACCGTCGAACATGCACAAGCACCCAAAGACATCCAGCAGTTACGGCTACTCGCCCACTGGGCTCGACAGACTCTGAAGCTCAATGCTTCAGAGCAGCGCCGCATCGAGTGCTTGGCTATTCTGTTGCAGGACGCTTATCAGAAACCACCTTCGGAACGACCGACTGCCTTGGCTAGCGCCGGTGAATTCGCTGAATGGGAATCGGTTTCTGTCGCAGAAGTGCTTGCTAAAGCGACTGACATGCAGCTTCACGGCGCGGCGCTGTCCGCATTACAGTTGCTGGCGTCTGGAAAGCAGGCGTCGGTTGCTACCGTTGACGTCCTAGTGAAACATCTCACTGACTCACGTCCGGCTGTGCGCTACACTGCGCTGGAAGCGATAACTAAGATTGATCCATCCGCGCCGTTCTATGGGGCTGAAACGGCATTAGTGACCGCAACGGAGATGGCTCGGCTCGCAGACGGGCCTACCGTTCTGGTGATTGGTTTGCACGCTGAAATGCGTCAGGCAGTCTCCAGCCAACTTGAGCACCTGTTTGCAGCCCGAGCGATTACCGCAAATTCCGCACGCGCCGCTGCTGAAAGATTGTCGGCCAATCACCCATTTGAATTGGTCGTCGTGGCTGATCGCGTCTTGGACCAGAGTCTGTACCAACTCTTGCAGCGACTGCGGAATGGAAAACACTCTCGGTCGTTGCCTATTGCTGTCATGACGGACAGTTTGACAGCGATCGAAGAATCGTTGATCGAAAACATGCCGGGAGCCTCACGTGGTGTACTTTCGCGTGATGAAGATCAGATGAGGCGTGTTGTTCAGTCGCTGCACGAACAATTGGACACTGAGCCATTGGATGTAGTGGACCGTGCAATATTTGCTCGAGCGGCTACGGAGTTTCTTGTAAAGGTGACCAGCGATCGGTCCAAGTACTATTTCTATCCGGTTGCCGATATTCGAGACGAGCTAGCTGCGCTCAATTATTCGCTCGACGCAAAGCAATCAGCAAGGCTGCTTAGTGGACTTGGCACACGAGACGGACAATGGGAATTGGTGAAAATGGCGGCTGATTCCAGCCAGCCTCAGGAGCAGCGGATCTCTGCAGCGGCGTCCTTTTCCACCTCAGCCGATCGCCATGGCATCATATTGCCACGCGATGAGGTTTTGCGGGTCTACGATCTCTACAATGAACTCGGGCCTCGTGACCGAGTTGCCGCACAAGCACTAGGGCAGATCCTGGACGTTATTGAGTCCCGGCAGGAAGGATCCTGAGCGATTTGGGCGCGTGGCAGCGGCTGCGTGACCTTGCACCACTTCTAATGCATTGAGACAATCTGTCGATGAGCCGCAACACGCGTGTGGCTGGAATACTATTCCAACGCGTGGCTACACAGCCACTGGCTCGCATTGGTGACGCTCCCAACGCCCCCGCCAGGGCGATCCTTCGAAGAATCATATGTCTCGGTACGGATACAACCAGCAATCAACGGAGTCTCGCTCTCCCGTTGCAGGTATCATCGGTACCAGTCCCGCGATGCAAGCGGTCTACGATACGACGCGGCGAGTTGCACAAAGCAATGCGTCGGTGTTGCTTCTCGGCGAGACGGGAACGGGTAAGGAACTGATTGCTGGAGCAATTCACAGTCTAAGCGATCGCAGTTCCGGGCCATTCGTCAAAGTGAACTGTGGCGCCTTGAGCGAGAGCCTGTTAGAAAGCGAGCTGTTTGGACACGTACGAGGTGCGTTCACCAGTGCTGTTGCGAATCGCACCGGGCGGTTTGAGGCGGCTCATACCGGGACAATCTTCTTAGACGAAATCAACAGCACTTCACTTATTCTGCAGGTCAAACTGCTGCGAGTCTTGCAAGAGCGCGAGTTTGAGCGGGTTGGTGATACCTCAACGATTACCGTCGATACGCGCGTAATCGCTGCCAGCAACCGAGACCTGACTGTGGAAGTGCAGGAAGAGCGGTTTCGCGAAGATCTCTATTGGCGACTAAATGTTGTACCGATTCATATTCCCCCACTCCGTGAAAGGCCCGAGGACATCCAGGATCTG
>DNPC01000428.1:5718-5961 GCA_003501565.1 Planctomycetaceae bacterium
CGAGGACATCCAGGATCTGGTGGTTCACTTCTTGAACTACTACTGCGAAGCCAACAATCGTTATGTGGTGCATATTTCTGAAGAAACACTGAATCTGCTTCGAGCGTACCATTGGCCTGGCAACGTCCGCGAGTTGCAGAACTATGTGGAGCGGGCGGTTGTTATGGCAGAAGGCGATGAATTCTCGGTCGATCTCTTGCCAGATGTCGTCCGCGGGCGTACTCGCGGGAGTTCTCCGTTAGC
>DNPC01000012.1 GCA_003501565.1 Planctomycetaceae bacterium
GGCGGAACGACTAAGCCAGTTGATTGATATCAACATCAATACCGTTCGACATCCTGACCACTTTTGCAACATCGACGGCTTCCAGCGCGACTGGACGATCATCGATAGCCCGCGCAACCTGCGCGCCAGTTATGGTCACGATGTGGAATGCGCGTGGTTGGTGCTGGACGCAGTTGAGGCGTTGGGCCGACCGGTAAGTCCCTATCGGTCGTGGGCCAAACACCTCTGTGATCATGCGATTCGCTACGGTTTCGATTCTGAAAACGGAGGGTTCTTCTACACAGGCCCGTTGGGGGAAGAAAGTGATGATCGCAAGAAAGAGTGGTGGACGCAGAACGAAGCGATGGTTGCGATGCTGGTTCTAGAAGATATGACAGGCGACAGTGAGTATCGCAGCATTTTCGATTCGACGTTCGAATTCGTTCGTTCCCATCAGATTGCACCCCAGGGTGGATGGTGGGGCACCGTAAACGAGGACGGTCGTCTCGGTGACCGGCAAGTGCGCACCAGTATGTGGCAGGGCGCTTATCATAACGCCCGGTCGCTAATCCTCTGCGAAAAACTGCTCCGAAGATAGAAAGAGCTAGCTGACAACTGAAACGATCCCTGTGGCGTGCACCCGCCATCGACATCCTAATCGACCACGTCAACTCGGGCCGAAAAACACAGCTCTGGATCACCTTTCTCAAGCAGCGACTGTAGCATGGTTCCGAGTGTCCGTTGAGCCATTACTTCAGCGGCAGTCTCACCTTTGCGAATGATGATGGCTTTATCCAAATCCAGCATCCGGTCATCGAGAAGCAGACTAAGCGACTTGACGTTTTGATCTGCATCGATCGTGATTTCTTGGCCAGTGATCGACACCGTAGCTTGGCTTCGCGCAATAGGCTCGTCTGAATGAAGCCAATAGAACTGACGGTGCGTGACATCATCCTGAACCCAGACGACCTTTTGGGGTACAGGATCGCGTCGTTTGGCGGCCATCCACGGAATGGCTAAACGATCGTCGCGATCCATCCAATGTGCTTTCCCAGCATGGATCTTCACGAGGTGCACATAGCCTGCGGGATCTTCGCTTTGGAGTTGAGCGAGCCTTTCTTGCCACAGCTCTGCTTGCTTGCTTCGGTTGTAAGCGGTGTCCAGTTCACCAACTTGCAAAGCGAACGGCACGTTGCGTAGCCCAAGTGGCGAAGTCTCGTTCGGATGGCCGGCCATCATCGCGGCGGCTGCCCAGCGGTCCGCCATTCGCGGTGCTAGCTGGTAAACCCCATCACCACCAGCCGAATAGCCCATCACGTATACGCGATCCGGGTCGACCCCGCGCAGTGCGACCATGTTTTGAATCAACCGGCTAAAAAACTTGTCGACGTGTGCCTGATGCCAAAGGTTCCACGTGTCGGTTGGCGCTCGGGGCACAACGTAGAAACCTTCCTCGAGTTGGTACAACCGTTGTTGATTCTTCCATTGTTGGTCGTTCACGCGCCGCGGCGCACCTCCACCGCCGTGCATCGAAATGAACATGCTACGGCTGCCGACCGGAGCGTCGCCAAAGCGTTTTACGGTGAATGGCATCTCGAGCTTGCCCAGCTTGATCACGCCCGCCTCCATCTCAGCAGCACGCTCAGCCTGCAGCGATCTAGTAAAAGCGTCGATCAGCCGTCCGCGACACCGCGCGGCCTGCTCTTGGGTGAGTGGGGTTTTCGCAAAGGGCTCTTTCGCAAGCTCGCTGTAGTCTTCCAGCGGCGGGGGCTGATCAGGATAACTATCCAAGGATCGGCCCAGCTGCGTGGCTACGTCTTCCTGTGCGAAACCGTGGTTAAGGACCAGGCAGCCCAACACGCCAGCGATCAGACATAGTCGAGCGGTCATCCAAGCAGCTTTCAAATTACCAGAGTATTAGGTGAAGTTTCAGTTTGACGATATTCAGTCGGGCGCCGAAAACAACAGATTATTTGCTCCGGCCAAGTCCGCAGAAACTTGAAAGCCGTCAGAATCGGTAGAGTCCGGCGCCTACCAGCAATTTGCCTACCGCTGATGGGGTGCGTAGTATTTGCGTTGGATAGGATGCGACCGGCAAAAGTCAATTGTCTTAGAAGCAGCGCGGGCAATAACCGTTACAGACTGAACTGAATTCGCTGCCGCTCAGAATCGCAGAAATTCGTAGTCCTCGAGAGGAAAATCAAAGTAGGTTTCAAATGGCCGCGATTTTCCCCCTGGAGTTACAACATGAGATTTTGTGCGATCGCCTTCGCCGTTCTGGTCGTGTTCACTGGATCGTTATCCAGCGATAGCTCGGCTGCCAATGCTGACATCGCTGACCTGCGATCAAGCACGTTGTTATCCGCCCCGCTAACTGCTTCGTTGTCAAAACAACCTGCGGCGCAGCCTCCCCTAAAGTTCGATAGCCGAGCGACGGCTGAAGAAAACACGCGTCGATTGCACTCGCGTAAGTCGGATTATTTGCTCGCCCAAGTGATTGCCAAACGCAGTCAACTACCAAGCCTGGACAAGTTGGTTGGTGCCACCTGCCAAGTTCAAGCCGGGATCGGAGAGAACGCAGCGTTCGGAGTGGGGCGGGTGTTTGCTTTCGAGTTTACCGATCCCGCCCACGTAAGAGTCTACATTCGCGTCGAAGCGCGCGACTTACAACACGCGGCTTCTGCGAACAAGGCGTCAGTTCGATTCACCCGGTAGGATGCCGTTTCAGCAGATCCTCGAAACTACCTCAGTGCGTAGTACCGGACTGGGCGATGCTGCTACGCACATGTCTTCTAAACCTTAGAGATACATTGCGGTGCTGCTGTTGATGGCTGCAGGGGGGCTGTAGTTATCAGCAGCACACCGCTTTGTTCTTCGGCCCTTCGAGCGCACAGTTCCTTGCGTCCCACCGATGAAGGCGGCTACTTTTTCTGAAGCCGCTGCGATTCTTCTTCGACGATGCGGCGGAGGCGCTCTTGAACACGGCTCTCGGCAGCTTGTTGATCGCGCCGCGCAGCGGACGATTGATGAGAGGACTCTTCCTCGGGCGGCGTTTCGGGCACTTCGGTAATCAACCGACAAACGGTGCCATCATGCTCGTGAACACGATTCCGTCCGCCAAGCTTACTGGCATACAGGGCTTCGTCGGACCGGCGCACGACGTTGCCGATCCGGTCGGTGGCTTGTATGGCTGCCGTTCCACAGCTGATCGAGATCGGAATGTGCTGGTCTTCAAACTCGATACGGGCGTCGGCCACGAACTGCCTCAGTTCTTCAAGTGAAGCAGACAATTGCTCAATAGGAAGCTGCGTAAGTATCGCAAACTCTTCGCCGCCGTAGCGTGCGATTGAGAATCGGTCGTCGCAGTGGCCTTGGAGCATTGAACTGAGGCGTCGCAAAATTTCGTCGCCAGCCTGGTGTCCGTAGGTATCGTTAATCTTCTTGAAGTAATCGATATCAATCAGACCTAGCGAGAACGGAACGCTCTGGTTCTGCCACTGAGCAAAAAGGGAATCGGTGGTCTTGTCGAACGCTCGGCGGTTCATCAATCCAGTCAGACCGTCGGTGCGAGCTTCGGTCAGGTAACCAGATAACTGAGTCGTTTGTTTTTCCAAGCGCTCTTCAGTTGCGTCCAGCCGCGTCTGCAGCTGCTCGTTCACATTCATGATTCGGGCAAGCAAAGCCTGTATTTCCTGGCTTTGGATCGGACGATCCGTTTCCGCTCGCTGGCTCAGATCCGACAACTGGTGTTGGTATTTTGAAACATCGCCGGACAACTCGCTCGTGGCCTTGGAGAACTCTTGCAAGAACTCAAGAAACTGCTGCTTGTCGCCAATCGCATCAGCAGCACCACGCGAACGACCAAGGATAAAACCAATGGCTACACCGATGACGAGCAGGAATGCGCCGACGCCGATCCCGATCAGAAAATAGTAAGTCGTTACTTCGGGCACGATCTCACCTCAGTACCGCCGCTGGCGGATCCGCCAACAGCATCTGATCGACGGTAGCAGGCGAGTCGTTACGGGAAATAATCACAATTCCACTTGGACTCACGCAGAAACCGCGTCGGCGATCCAGTTCGAGATCGTAGCCAATTTCCATGTCGGCAGGGATGTGAACGTCTTTGTCGATAATTGCACGGCGGATGCGAGCATGTCGCCCGACATTTACGCCTTGGAACAAAATGCTCTCGTCGACGTTTGCATATGAATTCACGCGCACATCTGGACTAATCACGCTTCGGCGAACTTTGCCACCGCTGATGACTGTGCCAGCGCACACGATGCTATCAATCGCTTGGCCGCAGCGCTCGGTATCTCCATCGCTGCCAAATACGAACTTCGGTGGTGGCATGTTGGCCTGCAGGGTTCGGATCGGCCAGTCCTGATCATAAAGATTCAATTGTGGATCCACATCGATCAGGTCCATATTGGCTTCGTAGTACGCGTCGATAGTTCCAACATCACGCCAGTAAGCCTGCTGCTTTCGATTTTCATCGCGAAATGGAAACGCAAACACACGATGGCTGTCGATGATTGACGGAATTATGTTCTTTCCGAAATCATGTTCGCTTCCAGGTTCAGTCGCGTCTCGACAAAGTTGTTCAAACAGGAAACGGGCGGTAAACACGTAGATGCCCATCGAGGCATAGCAAAGGTTATCCTCACCCGGCAGCGTCATAGGTTCAGAGGGTTTTTCTTGGAACCCCTGAATTCGACCTTGCTCGTCAGCCTGAATGACGCCGAATTGCTTTGCAGACTCACGATCTACCGTCAGGGCTCCGACCGTCAAGTCCGCCTCGGATTCCTTGTGGAAGCGAACCATCGATTCATAGTTCATCTTGTAGATATGATCGCCGGCCAAGACCACGACGTATTCGGGGCGGTCTTTTTCAATCACGAAGATATTCTGGTAGACCGCATCAGCCGTACCCTGATACCACTGTTCATCGATACGTTGCTGGGGAGGCACGACATCTAGAAACTCGCCCAGTTCCGAGCAGAAGTATTTCCGCCAGCCGAGGTTTATATGCCGATCAAGGCTGAGTGCTTTGTATTGAGTCAGGACCAGCAGGCGACGTAGGCCAGAATTGATAGCATTGGAGAGAACAAAGTCAACAATCCGATACTCGCCGCCGAACGGCACAGCAGGTTTGGCTCTATCCAAGGTGAGAGGTTCTAGCCGGGTACCTTTTCCGCCCGCTAGTACGACAGCAGTGGTATTTCGCAGCATCGATTCGCGTCCATCCAAAGAGTGCTGTTTTCACGAAACGGTGCTGTCAACATAGCACTTTTCGTGACTCTTGGCGAACTAGCTGTTGGGTTGAATCGCTAAATTTAGCTTCGTCAATCGTCCGCAGCGCGGTGGCGTACCGCTGGGGCAGAATCAACTGCCGGACTGTGACCTAAAATTCCCATCCGCCCAAAATGTTCGTAACGACCGCGTCCTGCGGTGGCTGGCAATATTCGCTCAAGCCAAATTGCCGCCACCATGCGACAAAATGGTGGCGAACTCAAAGGCGCGATTGCTACTTGTTATCGGGGCGGTCGTTCCTCCGGTGGGCAAGGACGAAGCGATTTACAAACTGAAACCAACCAATGCTGGCATCTTGAATGCGGGCATCTGCAGTTTCGAACGATTTGCTCAGGCGATCAGAACCTGTGGGGCATAGTTGCCGTAATTTGGAGCCTTTTAACTCCATCGACGCAACCAGGTCTCCAGCACCAACAAATTCCAGAGCCGATAGCAGTGATTCACGCGGCCATTCATGTGCTGATCGACCATGAACTTCAGTGCTTCGTGGCGAAAATAGGACTGCAAACGCGAGTCATCGCCCAAGAGGCGACTTTCAGTCAGCGGCCGTAGCTCGTTTTGGAACCAAGACCCCAAGGGAACGCCGAACCCCATTTTCTTGCGAGTCCAAATCTGTCGCGGCAACAAGCTCCCGTACGTTCTCTCCAGCAGAAGCTTGCCTCGCCCCCCGCGCATCTTGTGACGGGAGGGCAAACTCGCAGCAAACTCGACCAATCGATAGTCCAGTAGAGGTTGGCGACACTCTAGCCCATGGGCCATCGATGCAATATCGACCTTGTTGAGAAGATCACATGGCAAATAGGTCAGCAAATCACCGACGGAGGGCTTCGTCACAATGTCGCGCCGACCACTCGCATTCCACGCCGTTTCGAAGAATTCGAAAGGATCTTCGCTGGGCAGTCGTTCGATGAAGGCATCGTTGTACAAATCTGCACGCATACGTTCATTGAAGATCTGTATCCAGTTCATATACCGCCGCGCCAGCGGCTGATTCAGAGCTTCCCCAAACCGCTGCAGACGACGCACAAACGACCGTTGGCGATTCGACGCCGGCAAGCCCTGAATTGTGCGGCCGCCAAGGATTCGTCCCAGCGGTAGCACCTTGTTGAACATCCGGCTGAGCATTAAGGCCCGGTAGCGCTCGTAACCGGCGAATAGCTCATCGCCACCATCACCACTAAGCGCGACGGTGACATGCTGCCGCGTCCATTTGCAGAGATGCCAAGTTGGAATCGATGAGCTATCTCCGAACGGTTCATCGTAGTGCCAAACGAGCTGATCAAGCATACTGACCGCATCCGGCGTCACCTCGTATTCATGATGTTCAGCCCGAACCCAACCTGCCACGAGTCGCGCATATTTCCGCTCATCGAAGTCTGCTTCCTTGAAACCGATGCTAAAGGTATGCAACGGATGCTGCAGCTGCTTAGCGGATAAGGCAACCATGAGTGACGAATCGATGCCACCAGAAAGAAACGCACCAAGCGGAACATCGCTCCGCAGCCTCAGGCGAATGGAATCGTCCAAGAGCTCACGCAGTTCAGCCGAAGCCTCCGCCCCTGAGATATCTCGCTCAACTGTCCAGTCAGCGTTCCAGTACCGCTGGACATGTCCCGCTCCGTTCTCGAAGACAACGAAATGCCCTGGAGCCACTTTGCGGCTTGCCGAATAGATGCAATTTGGGTGTGGTACGTACTGATAAGTCAGAAATTGATCGATGGCTGCGGGCGAGATTTCACGCTGAAACGAAGGACATTCTGAAAGTGCCTTGAGCTCGCTGCCAAATATGACCTGATCTTCGAGTTGTTGATAAAAGAGTGGCTTTTTGCCCAAGCGATCACGCGCCAGAATAAGGCGACGTCGCGGTTGATCCCAAATCGCGATCGCGAACATACCATTGAGGTGTTCAAAACACTTGGTGCCCAGATCTTCGTACAAGTGCACGATTGTCTCTGAGTCGCTGTGGGTGCGTAGCGTATGCCCGGCACCCTCAAGCCGCTTGCGCAACTCGCGATAGTTGTAGATCTCTCCATTGAAGACCATCCAGATGCTGCCGTCTTCGTTCGACAGCGGCTGATGGCCGCCTTCCAGATCGATAATCGAAAGTCGGCGAAATCCGAGTGCAGCCCCTGGAGTCAGACCGGTAGCGTCGGTACCCAGTTCACTCAGGTACGTACCCCGGTCGTCAGGCCCGCGATGCTCGAGCGAATCGACCATTGCGTCCAGCACCGAGGGCTCGATCCGCTGCTCGGGCGTATACCAGACTCCTCCGGTGATTCCACACATACTGCCCTGTTTTTCCTAGTAGATGACTTGCCCAGGTCTGTCGTTGCTGGACTCACAGGAGCGTGTTGCACTGACCACCGACGATAAACGCCTCGCAGGATCCGTGCACACTGCGAATTCCGCCCAACATATCAGCATACACCCACATGCGGGGATCGAGTATAACAAGCTGAATGAGCATTGCAGGTGTGGAACACCGGCGAGCTATGTGTCTAGCTCCAGCGTGTGATGCAGGAATTCTGTTAGCGAGCGAAGCAAGCAATGAACCTGAGTCGACTAATCTTTGGCGTTCTAATTTCAATTTGCATCTGTAGTCTCCCCGCATATGGTCAAGCGGAAGATTTCAATGCTGACTTCCCTGAAGATGTAAACTTTGGAGAAGAATTTGGCGAGGATTGGGAAGAGGATTTTGCAACCAGTGGCCCGTCCGAAGAAGCCATTGCAGCGGCAATAACTGCATACTTTGGCTTCTTGGTCTGTGTTGGTGTCGTCAGTTTAGCCGTCCAGATTTTTATCGCCTATTTGCTATACGACGCGTTAAACACAGTCCCTGAAGAATTCCGCCAAATTGAGCCCTGGCTGCCTTGGTTGGTTTTCATTCCGCTGGTTGGAATCGTAATCGCATTCATCGCATTCATCAAAACGCCGAAGTCACTCGCACTCGCGCTGAACGCACGGGGTGACACTTCCCATGGAGATTGTGGCGAATCCAACGGTTTGTGGGGAATGATTCTCTCGATCCTGGGATGTACCGGTCCGATTGGCTGGGTCCTGCTCATCATGTCACTGCTCAAGATCAACAAAGCCAAACAAGCCTTGCGCGCATCTTAATTGCAGGGGCCAAGTTTGCTGGTCAATTTAAGCCATCTTTTTCGCGTGCGGGACATCAAGATTCCGTCTTGGGATACCCGCTACGCTGGTGGCGCAAACTGCACTTGAGGCTGAAACAACCGAAGGGCGTCGCCGGAAAAGCTGTCCCGGAGGGACAACAGCTCTCTGCCGGTGGGCCATGCCCACCGGTGCAAGTCTCTAACCGGCCGAAGCCGCAGGACGACAGCAAAGGCGGCCATGTCAACTCTCCATCCCTTTGGCAGAATGCTGTTGACTATAAGATCGATCTTATATCGACGGATGGTTCACTATCCTGAAGGGATGGTGACACTCAAATAGTCAGCTTCGGTGGCTTTCACTCACGTTTCACTCTACGCCTTCGGTTGGACTACAATAATTGGTCCCATTGCAAGCGTCTCCAACCACTCTTCGGGCACAGTATGCCAACGCACTATCGCTACACCGACGTTATTCTTAACCTTGCTCTGCTCATTGCATTCAGTTGCTTCGGTAGAACATGTCTTGGCCAAACTGAATCGCCCCAGAACCCTGAAAAACGCTGGCGAGCACTCGAGCAATACGCCCTCAGAACCGCTGGTGATGCTGCAAAGGGCAAGCAACTGTTCTTGGATACGCAGCGGACAAAATGCGGACAGTGCCATATCGTTGACGGGAAAGGTGGCAAGATCGGTCCAGACCTGTCATCGATCGGCGGCAAGTTTGACCGAGGGCACTTGATCGAGTCCCTCCTTTATCCCTCCGTCCAAATCGTCGAAGGCTACCGAACGAGCCGAGTGCTGCTGGATGATGGTTCGGTTCTCAAGGGCGTGATCATTGCACAAGACGAACAATCCCTCTCCGTAGCAGACGCGGATGCAAAGCAGACTACGGTCCCACGTGCGCAGGTGGAAGAAGTTCAGGCCGACAAGACCTCGATCATGCCATCGGGGCTGGCAGACAACTTGACTTCTGACGAATTCGCCGACCTGGTCGCCTACCTTGAAACACTCCGCAGCTCCGGAAAAAGTGGAGCTGGCAGCGATATACGCGGGCCAATCCTCGTGGATGAGGGTTACGACGTTCAAACGATTGCAACGGGGCTTTCAGGCGGGACAGCACTCGACATCCTGCCCGATGGACGCATCCTAGTGTGTGAGCAAACGGGGAGTGTCCGCGTGATTAAAGACGGTCAGCTGTTGGCCGACCCCATGCTCGAGCTAGACGTCGATCACCTTTGGGAACGCGGCATCATCGGCATCACGCACGACCCCGAATTCCCTGCTAAACCGTTCATCTACGTGTGCTACACCGGTAAAGAGCCTTACCCGCATCATCGAATTAGCAAGTTTCGGGTCGACGGTGACGCGGTTGTCCGTGGCTCCGAGCAATTGCTACTGGAGGGCGATGACCAGACCAAGATGGGCGGCCATGTCCCTGCCGGACACCAAGGCGGTGCAATGCACTTCGGTATCGACGGCAAACTCTACATTGCAATTGGTGAACAGACCGCCGGAGCCCCTTCGCAAGACCTTGATACCTTTCTCGGCAAGATGCTGCGCATCAACTCCGACGGCTCAATCCCTGACGACAATCCTCTGCTAGACAAGACAGAGGACAAGTACCAAGCAATCTGGACGTATGGGATGCGAAACCCTTTTACCTTCGCAATCCGCGACAGCGACGGGTTAATGCTCATCAATGACGTCGGTGGAAAGTTCGAAGAGATCAACGTGGGCATTGCAGGCAAAAACTACGGCTGGCCGATCGTGCCACATGGTCCGCTGAATAAGCACCCCGATATTGCCAGCAAAGCGACCGCTGCAATCAAACAAATGGTAGATCCGATCCACTGGTACCCTGAGGCCTCGATTTCCGGCGGCGATTTCTTACCGCTGGCTAGCGAAGACGCCAAGAAATCTGCTGGTTGGCCGAAGCACTTACAAGGCCGTTACTTTTTCGCGGACTTCAAGCATGGCTGGGTACATACGATTGATCCTGCCGATGGGCAGCACGCTGAAGAGTTTGCAGGAGGCCTGCGACGCCCCGTGGATCTGCGCTTCGCACCCAACGGAACGCTATACGTTTTGTTGCGAAACGCTTGGGTAATCGACGACAAATTCGTCGGCGGCACCAGCACAATGCTAGCGATTCGCCCCAAGGCGGGCCGTGTGAATTAGCGTCTGTTGCGAAGGAAAGCAACATTACGCGTAGTAGCTCGCGCCCCTCGATCCCGAGCATGAAACCTCACAGCCCCCCTTTGGGCAGGTCGGTGCCAAAATTCGCCAGGTTGTCCAAATTACTGCTGCATGCGGGACAATCGTTAGGTTGTCTTGTTTCCGAGCGTTAGCCTAGGTAAAAGTCGATACTGAGAAAGCGTCGTTTGCGAGATTTTGTCGCCGGCAACGCGCTTAAAACATAGTAACTCACCGAAAGCAAGGAGGCGGAACGGTGGATCTGAACGTTTGCGCTCTTGCATGCATCTTCTTCGCTGCGTCGGCTACTTCGGGCTTTGCGGCCGGGCAGGAGTCGGCGAGGGATTCCTACCGGCTCGGGGCCGCTGCATT
>DNPC01000353.1:0-9557 GCA_003501565.1 Planctomycetaceae bacterium
AGAAAGAGGGCAGACGATGTCCTCGCTGTAATCGTCCACCTGAAAAACGTCAGTCCGCCGCGAAACGCGGGTACGGTCGGAGGTGGCGAGTCGCTTCACGGGCATTCTTGGCACGTCCGGAAAACCGTATATGCGCAATCTGCAAAAACCGGCTGGCAGAGTGTGTTGACCACATAGTTGATCATCACGGAGACATGGATTTGTTCTGGCGGATATCGAACTGGCAGCCAGCCTGCCTGGCCTGCAACACCCGAAAAGCGCACCAGCGTGAATAAACCAGAATCACACATCGTCGAGCCGCCATCACATCTGACGCCCATCGCAGGCGCCGTTTACCAGGATGTATGCGCGCAGCTGTACTCGGCCGATCTGCTGACTGATGTGGATCTCTACGTTGTTGAGATGTTTGCAGACGCCTACGCGCAGTGGGTCGATGCAATCGAGCAACGGGATGACTACAGAGCGTCGTACGGGCATTCGAAGGCCGAGGATGTGCGTCTTGTCCGAGAGCTAGCCATGGATGTGAACCGTTGGTGCAAAGTCCTTGGATTCGGCCCGATGCACCGCCAAAAACTCAACGTTGCGTTTGGCTTTGGCGGTGAAAAGACCAACGACGCAGTGGATGACCCGGTTGTGCTGGGGATTTGCAACGGCTGATGGTCGCATTCGAATATGACAAGTCGAAGCTCCTGTCCAGCGTGAAATATGCTTCGCGGATTCCTACCCGTGCGCAGATGCGGCTAGCCCACGACGAAGGGTGGGCCGATCAAATTAAGTCAGTTCAGGATGAGATCGCCGTCGCCGAAGGTTGCCGCTTCGACATCGAGAAGCCTCAAGCTGTTGCAAAGTTCTTTGCGGAGAGGCTAACTCACGGCGAGGATCCTTTCTACAACCAGCCTTTCAAGCTTCTGGAATGGCAACGTGAGCGCATCGTCAATCCAATCTATGGTTGGTGGACGGCTGATGGTTTCCGACGCTACCGCTCGTTCTTTGTTTTCGTCCCGAAAAAACAGGGCAAAACGCAGCTAGCAGCTGGTCTCGCACTGATCGAGTTTCACTTTGTGCGCGGTTCGCGAGTTTACATCGTTGGCGTCGCTGAGACTCAAGCGCTCGAAATGTATGACCAATGTGCAGGCATGGTTGAGCGTAGCGACGTGATGCGTCGATACATCAAAGTCACACGGTCGACGGGGAAACTCAAGTGGCAGAAGAGAAACTGCCGCCTAAGTTGTTTGACCAAGAGTGCTGCAGCGAGCGAGGGTAAGAACGCGAGTTGCCTGATCCTCGAGGAGTTTCACGCTTGGCGTGACAGAAAGCTGTTCGATTCACTGTTGTATGCCGGTGCGACAAAACTCAATCCCATGCTCGGGATGATCACGACGGCAGGCGATGATGTGACCAGCCTATGTCACACAGAATATGAGCGGGCCAAACGTATCATTGAGGGCGACGACCCGACAACGGATCACCTGGCGGTCGTTTACGAGGCCCCCAAAGATGCTGCCTATGATGATCTTGATGCGTGGAAGAAAGCCAATCCCAGCTACGGCAAAACGATGCCAGAGCGAGGTGTTCTGGCAGACATCCGAGCTGCAAAAGGCAACCCACAACGTATCGCATCGCTCAAGCGTTACCGTTTGAACATCTGGACGCAAAGCGGTGTTCAGTGGTTAGACGCTGACCAATGGTCCACGTGTGATGTACTTGAATCCGACGACAACGTTGAAGGATTGCTATACGCTGGGCTCGACCTTGCCAGGACACGAGACTTTGCTGCTCTTGTTTTACTCTGGTACCGTGACGATGGCAGCTTCGACGTTCTACCGAAAATTTACTACCCTGCGGCATTGGTCAAAGAAAAGGAAGAAACCGACAAGATCCCGCTTGGCTCCTGGATCGACGCAGGTTGGGTTGTCCCGACGGAAGGCAATGAGATCGATCAGGAGATCATCTTTCATGACGTTGTTTCAGCAAATAAGCGTTGGGGCATTCTCGACCTGGGCTTTGACAGCTACAACGCCGGGCGGATTTCGAAAGACCTGATATCGGCAGGCATCAATTGCACTGCAGTTCCGCAGACGATGACCTATCTGGGGAAGCCCTCTGGAGAGTTCGAGAGAGCTCTCTCAGATAAACGAATTCGGCACGATGCTAATCCTTGTTTGAAGTGGATGATCTCCAACGCCAAAGCGATAACGGACTCGAATAACAATGTCAGACCATGCAAGCAGCGAAGCACAACCCGCATCGACGGACTCACAGCGACGATTATCGCGCTTCAGCGAGCGCTTGCGCCGGATGCGCAAAGACCTATTTCGGACAAACCATGGTCGTGGAGTAATTAGGTTCTACCTTGGCTTCGCACTCGTCGTGATCGGCATTGGTTGTTGGTCGGTTCCGGCTGCGATGATCTTCGCGGGAGCGCTTTTAGTGCTTAACGCGTCGTTCGCATAACGGTCGTGTTTGTGCTGTTTCCCCGATTCTCCCCATAATGCCAGCGGGAGATCAGTAAATGGGCCTTTACGACGCCGCCAGACGTTTAGCACAGCGCGCGACTGAGAGTCGCAATTCTTCAGGTATTTCGCTCAGCAGCTTTGGCTTCGAAGCTGCCTCGAACGTGTCTGTGCGTCGCGTGGCAGGCTATCCATCGGTTAGCCAAGCGCTGCAGATGATCGCAGGCGACTGTGCGAAAATGCCCGCGATGGTATTCGAGTTGGATGGTGAGCATCGACGCCGAGTCCCTGACCACCCTTTGCTGCAGCTTGTTGGGGAGTTTGGGCATCCGAATGATGTTGATACAACGTTCGAAATACTGTTCGATTGGTTTTTTCATTGCCTGCTTTGGGGGCGATCCGCGATTTGGGTCGTCCGCGAAGGCCCCAACCCGGTCGAGTTGATTCCGCTGCTTCCCGATCGCACCGAGCCGAAATACAAGGGCGGAAAACGATACTTTGCCACTGAGGTTCGTGATGACGATGGCAGAGCACACGTGCAGCTTCTACCGAATGAGGATGTACTTTATCTCGAGTACCTCAACCTCGATGGTCTGAACCCTGAGCACCCGGTGCGACTTTACCGCGAGACTTTCAAACAGGCGATAAATGCGCAAGACTTCACGTCAAAATACTTTGAAGATGGGACGCACCACGGGGGCATTCTTGTGGCGCCGCATGGGGCTAGCGAAGACGCCATCGAAGGACTAGAGCAGCAAGTTGAAGAGGGCCGCCGGAAACGGTCTTGGTTCAAGACGTTGACAATCAAGGATGGATTCAATTGGATCCAGACCACCGCCAATCTGAAAGATGCGACCGCCGTCGAGCTGGATGAAAACACCGCCCGGCAGGTAGCCCGGACCTACAACCTGCCACCGAGCAAACTTGGACTGAAAGACTCTTCATCGTACAACTCGTTAGACCAAGACAACCGCCAGTACGTTGATTCCTGCTTGTCGAGCTGGCTGATTCAGGCTCGCAGCCAGTTTCACCGAAAGCTTCTGCTGCCCAGCGAACAGAGTCGTTTCATTGTCGATTATGAGATCGACTCGCTTCAGTGGGCTGATCCGGATACCAAGGCGAAGATTGCGATGATGGGATGCCAGTGGGGATTCCTCGACCTCAATACAGCGCGGCGGATGTTCAACGAACCGCCACTTACAGATGAGCAAATTGCTGCTCTGAAAGAACGGCAGCCTCGACCAGGAGACGACGATGAATCCAGAACGTAGAGCACAGCCGTTTGCAGGCGCAGTAGCCGTCGAGAACAAAGCCATTCGAGGCTATGCGGCCATCTACTACGATGGCACACCAGCTACAGAGTACTCGGTCACTGGTAACGTTATCGAACGTGTGCACCCCGGCGCCTTTGATGAAGTTCTCGCAAGTCAAGCTGACATGCTTGCGCTATATAACCATGAAGAGGCTCAGTTGCTTGGCCGTCGTGCAAGCGGGACGCTAACGCTGGCGGACGAGTCGCGGGGACTGAGCTACTCTGTTCCCTTCGACGAAACCGACCCGGTTCATCAGTCGGTGGCAGCTCGGATCCGCCGGCGTGATGTCCAAGGTTCTTCGTTCACGTTCGTAGTCGATTCCTCCAGCGGCCAATCGTTTGAACGCCGAAGCGATGGCAAAATCATCCGAAATTTGCGCAAGTTTAGGTCGGTGTCCGATGTTGGCCCGACACATCTTCCGAGTTACAGAGGCACCACCGCGGAGTTCAGATCAGCAGGAACGCTGGCTGATCTGGATCGTATGGCGGCCGAGGCTCTAGGCCTCGAGCCGCCTACTCCGGTGGAGTTCTACTTCAAGGGGCAACGATGACCACCAATCCCGAAGAAATCTATGCTGCTACCCGAGCCGACCTACTAGCACGGCAGTTGTACAACGATCAGACGCTCGACCGGGCAGTACTAGCACTCTCCGGCGGAGCGCTCGGGCTGAGTGTGTTGTTCGTCTCGGTTGTGTCCGACGTGAAAAGTGTCTGGCTACTGCTTTGTGCGTGGACCTTGCTAGGCAGCGCGATCGTCGCTTGTGTCTCGTCCTTCCACGTTAGTCAGATGGCAATCAAGCATCAGCTCGAGCTTGCTGATCGCTACTACCTCGAAGGCGATGATACGGCTATCGACGCACCAAATCATTTTGCCACGGCCACAGATTTCCTTAATCGGACTGCGGGCGTGCTTTGCCTCGCTGGCATTGTCCCGTTGCTCGTGTTCTTCGCGTTCAACGTTTAGCCAAGACGAACATACAGCTACTCACTCACTCCCACGTCTGAACCATGACCGCAACAAAGTGCTCGATCGATATCAGCGAAACTTGGCTCCCGATAGCCGTTTATCTCCAGCCCTGGGATGCTGTTGCGCAGGCAGCGCCAAACCCAGCTGAGAGTTATGTTCTGACAGCAGATCCGATCTACCAAGATCGGTTCAGCTTCGTAGCGAACGAAGCTCTGGTAGGGATCTACCGCGCTGTGTGTATTGATGGCGATGGCGTAGGCGTCGGAACGACATACATCTATATCAAAGCGGATGACGAGGGGCCCTACGTCAACGGTTCCTACCACGATTGTTCTCAGTCAAGCACGCTGGATGCCGGAGTCGAACTCAAACCATCGGTGCTCGAAAGTCTCTTCTCGGATGGCGATATCGCCTCGTTGATCTCACAGATCCAAACGGTCTTCGAGAACGAGCTCGATGTTGGTGAAGCTACCGCTGTTGCGATTGCTACGGCTACTCGGGATGCAATCTTGAATCGAATCGTTTCCGGCAACCATGAGGCTGCTGGATCCGTTGGAGCGCTGCTAACAGCCAGCGCCGATAAGGCGGCGACTGCTATCGCCACACGCGATGAGATATTGAACCGTGTGATTCCTGGTAATCACGAAGTCGCGAACTCAGTTGGCGCGAAGCTGGCGGCGGCTGCGGACGCGAACGCTGTTCGCGATTCGATCCTGGATCGAGTCGTCTCGGGAAATCATGCTGTTGCCGGTTCCGTCGGTGAGCTACTTAGTATCGCTGCCAACATTGCCAGCAACGCTGAAACGATTCGCGACGCCATTTTGGATCGAGTGATCGAAGCCAATCACGAGGTCGATGGTTCCGTCGCAGACCTGCTGAGCAAGAGCAGCGACTCAGCAACCAATGCAGATGCGACGCGAGATGCAATTCTCGAAAGAGTTCTAGCCGGGAACCACGACGGTGAAGGCACGGTGGGTGCGCTCTTGCAAGAGATTCTGAACATCCCACGCATCGGTGCCGGCGCTTTCAAGCACACGAATATCAACAACGAGACCAAGACGGCCACGGTCGAGATCGAGACACCTGAATAATGCGTAGAGCAGTAGACGTTGCCGAGACCTTTTTGCGTTTTGCGCTTGAGGAAGGCGAATCACTGAACCAGATGCATCTGCAGCGATTGGTGTACATCAGTCACGGGTGGAGCCTCGCTTTGCTTGGGCAGCCGCTTATCTGCGACGAGATTGTTGCCCGGCAATTTGGCCCGTTCATCGGGGGCATCCACGGCAGGTACCGCCGATACGGCGGAGGGCCGATAGCTGACCAGGGCAAACTGCATCCGTTCGATGAGGTGACCGCTTTACTGCTCAATCGCGTCTGGGCGGCATGCAAGAATAAGACCTTAGAGGCGTTGTCGTCGTTGACAATCTCGCAAGGCACGCCATGGGAAAGGGTTCGGGGGCCGCTACCGGTAACAATCCAGGACGACGAAATTCGAGAGTACTTCGCGCAATTGGTCGAAGCAGACAACGCCACGCAATTGGAGCATCAAGATGCAAGATAGTACTGAAGAGACAGCCGACGGCTTTCCGCCGCGTCCTTCGCAGAAGCCAATTCTTCGGTATTATCGGACCGGTCCGGCGCCTGACAGATTGCGAATAGTGTTGGGGCTTGGCTTCGCAGTATTCATCGCTGGACTTGTGGCGTTGTTCGTCCTCCATGAAGAGTCTCCATTGCGAATCGAAGGTCGACCTCAGAACAAAATTGAAATTCTCCGCTAGTTTTTTCTCTGTAAATCAACTAGAGTTTGAGAAGTCGCGACGGGGTCCGGGGCCCAAATCTTTAACTCGCGACACATGCCGCCAAAACCACCTTTGAGTGGTGAGCGACACACTCTTTGTGGTGATTCTCCACCAGCCGACAAACAGCTAGAACTCTTGCAGCTTTGTTTCGCAGGAGATTGTCAATGCAGCTATTTGTTCTGGACGACCAGACGTACGACCGTTCCGCCGCCTTTTTGTCGGAACGCGTTCATCCAGACGAAATTGCGACACTTCTGTCCGGTCCGGCCGTTGGCTATCTCGACGATGATAGAGTCGTTTCGTTAGCAGTCGCCTCAGAGTTCGGTGACTGCGTCCGTTTCTTCGAAAGTCAGCCCACCTCTCTGTCTACTCTGTTCGATGAGCTTCACAGACAGTCGCAGTCTTATGTTCTGAGTTTCGACGAAGACGAAGTCGATCTGCCACAAGCGATCGCTGCAACGTCGGCTGGCTTCCACCGTGCTCACGGCAGCACAACTTACACTCGCTATTTAGGAGCTACCTCATGAACCTTCTCGAAATGGCTGAACAAATCATAAGTGAAAACGACCTCGACCAGATGACGGAGAAGCAGTATCGACGATCGATGCGACGACTTGGAGAATTCCTTGGCAGAACGCCCGAGATTGAAGATCTGACATATGACTGCATGAACAAGTTTCTCGCTTGGTTAGCCGACGTCCGTGGAAACTCACGAGTCACGGTCAAGAGCTATCGTAGCGGCGTTACACGTGTCTGGAACTACGCGGCGATGCTGGGATTGTGTGATTTCTACGATCGTCGGCGTCTCAAGTCGCCAAAGCTCAGTTACGGACCGCCTGTGGCCTGGAATCCCGAAGCGATCAACGCGCTCCTTCGAGGGGCCCAAAAGGTTGAAGGGGAACTTCGCTGCGGCATCAAAGCGTCGGATATGCTCTGCGCATGGATACTTGTTGGCTACCAGTCTGGCATGCGACCGATAGACCTTCGGCTGCTCAAATGGGAATCGATCGACTTCGACCGTAAAATTATTCAAATTACCCAAAACAAGACTGGCAAACCTCACACAGCCTGTTTCGATGACGTCTGTTCTGCAGCTCTCAAGGCCATTTCTAAGCCGAAACGAGAACACGTGTTCCCGCTCAAAAAATGGGGAATGCGCCGCTGGACCCTCATCCTGTTCGACGCCGCTGAAGAATTTGGATTCAGGCATACCTTTCGCCAGGGCCTAGGCGTCCTGCGCAAGTCTCATGGCACGGAGGTCTGTCGACAGAGTGGACTTCACGTTGCAGCAGAGTCCCTCGGCCACGTCAGCGGTTCTAGAATCGCTCGAGCTCACTACGTCGCCCCGGAGGCTCTCCGACCTGGGACATTACCGCCGCCACTTCCGACAAAGACCAGGCAAACCAGGCAAACCAGTCAATCAGTCAACCAGTCCTCGAGTGATTCGATTCGCCGAACAATTGATGCGAAGTGATTGCGGGATTGACTACGAGGCCATCCTCGCTTCATGAAATCACGTTGCTGATGTCGCTCAGCGGCTGGCTTCAAACGCAGTTCAGGGTGGTCACCAATTCTTGACATTGCCCCACCCGTATCAAGTATGCTGTACCAAAATCCACCACCTTCCAGATCTCCGATGTATGGCATGACTAGGTCGTGAGTGAGAGTGCCGTTCCGAATGTGTTCGTAAATTGACCTGTCGAACGATCGGAACACAAGAGAAATTAAAGTTCCAAACAAGAGGTTGTTGGAAGCTGACTCTCCGCCCTGCGTGAACACGTGAGCAATATTGCGAAAGAGGTCCTCGATCTGTCGTGGCGTCATGCGGAAGTGCAAGCAGAGCGCACGGACGCCTACAATGTTTCGGTCAGTGAGTGCGCTTGCCACAGAGCGTAAACCTGACACTTCCAGAAACCTTTCGCGAAAAGACGAAATCAGACCAGAGATATTGGTCGGAGTTGGAAGGCTAACTTCCTTGTGAACGAATTTGCGATAGTACTCATCAAAGTCTAGGTCATCACCAAAGGCGGTGATTGCGGAATTGCGTAGCGCCGCGCGATCTACCGCCAGCACGAAAGTTGCCCACTTTGTATCGAAAAAATGCTTGATCGTTTCCAGATACTCAATCGCAAAATTGGGACGGCATCTATCGAGTTCATCAACAAGGAACAGAACTGGAGTCCCCTGCTTGTGCTGATGGCTCGCGAACCCAGAAATAGCGATCTTGAGCTTGTCCATCGCATCGTGACGTTTCTGTAGTGCATCAAACGCGTCGCCTCCCGGGCTTCGTTTTTTCTGGCGTTGATCTTTTTGTCTACCTGCAAACTCATAGGCGCTGATTGCATGTACGCCGATCGACTTAGCGAGTCCGTCCCCAAGACCTAAAGTGAACCATCCGAAATCTGC
This sequence comes from Planctomycetaceae bacterium, assembly GCA_003501565.1. GTDB lineage: Bacteria > Planctomycetota > Planctomycetia > Pirellulales > Pirellulaceae > Aureliella. Next base: position 8,938 of record DNPC01000353.1, read on the forward strand.
GAGAGCGTTCCGGAGCCTTGCACTTTGTGGGCTCGATCCTTGTAGCGAGTCCAGTAGGCAATGCAATATCGCAAACAGAGCATCACCAACAAAGTCATATTCCCACGCGTTTAGCCTGACGACGTGAACACTGTCAGATTGGGAAAGTTCATTCTTCCACATTCGCAAGAACGTTGACTTTCCCTCCCCAAATTTACCGTTCAAGCCGACAACTAAGCCGCCCGGCACGAGCGTCCTCTCGATCTCAATGAACTCGTTGAGTCGAGTTGCGAAATTCTTCCATTCGCCACCTAGTAAATCCTGTTTGAAATTCTCTGGTTCCACAGCCTGATCCTCAGCTATTCCGGTAGACAACCCTGCTCGAACCTAAGGGGTATAACCCAACGTCCGATATTGCCGATACCCTACCGGATATTTGAAATGGCGCGCCGGTAATCCCGGTAATCTGATGAAGGGCCGTTGAAAAACCCTTTGAAATGCAGCGAAACGCTGGTACACTCGCGCCCGAACGGGGAATCGCCGTTTTTGGCTATTTCCCAGGGAAATAAGCGATTATAGAGCGTGTACGGTCTTGCTTGTGGTTCCAGTGGTCACGGGTTCGAGCCCCGTTATCCACCCTA
>DNPC01000353.1:9622-11989 GCA_003501565.1 Planctomycetaceae bacterium
TTCGAGCCCCGTTATCCACCCTACCTAGAACCAAGTGAAAACCCCGCATTTCGCAATGAAATGCGGGGTTTTTCGTGTCACAGCTCTGGAGGCACTCCGCACCTCGGCGGTGCCGTAGAGCACGATAGCTCTTTAGCGTTGTGACAAATCCGTGACACGCAGCATTTCAGATAGTTGGCTCGCAGCGTCAGCTTCGGCGCCAGGCAGAGAGCGTTCTCAATGCCCAATCTGCCTCGCCTACGCAAGCACTCGAGCAGACACTCACTGAACGGCCGAATCTACTATCTTGGCACCTATGGCTCGAATGTCCGCCAACAACTTTACGATGCCTTGCTGGCCGAACGGCTCGGACCGAAGCTAACCCATCTTCGGGATCCAATCTGCAGAAATGAGGCGCGATGAGCCAAAGCAGTTTCTCTGATGCTCCCGCGTCACAGATTCATAGTTGGAATCTCACGAGGCTTTTCGAAAAAATACCTGAGAAGCCCATTTTGAAGGTGAGACTTGGCCTGCCACGTTCGTCAAGAGGATAGAACGTTTGCCTCAAAGCCTAGCCAGAAGACGGGTCTCTTGGATCTACGCCTTACTCAATTAGTAGATGATCACGGCCAAACAGTTTTTAGCACGGCCTTTCGGATTCTTGGAAATGCGTCGGACGCCGAGGACGTTACGCAGGATGTGCTGATTGAGGCGTTTCTTAAAGTCGAGAACCACGATATCACGAACTTGGAGGGGTGGTTGCGGAAGCTGGCCGTTTTTCGGGCGCTAGATTTCAGGCGGAAATTGCGACGAGAGTCGGTCATCCCTTTAGAGGCTGATGCAGCGATCTCACATTCGGCTTCTGTTCACGATGCAGTGGTTTGTGCGGAGACTGCTGAACGCCTTAGGTGTGCTGTAACCAAGTTGCCAGAGCGCGAAAGCGTGGTCTTTTCTTTGCGTTACTTCGAACAACAAACGAACCAAGAGATTAGCTCGCTGCTCGGAATCAGCTCGGCTGCGGTATCAACTGCACTGCACCGTGCCAAAACGAAATTGGTTGCATTTATCCAGAAACCCCAGTCGGAGGCAGAAAAATGACATCAAACGACGAGCTACCGATTGGCTTACGTGAATCTGTCAATGCGGTTGTTAGTGAGAAAGTGCCAGACATAGATAGAGCTGCGATGCTCTCAAGGGTTGAAAGGCAACTTGCGCAGCCGAGCCGGTTTCAGGTCAGGAGGTCGCATGCTCTTGCCGCAACTGTGCTGCTGGCAACGACATCGCTTGCGGCTCTTTTTGCACTTCGTTCAACGCCCAGCCTCGCATTTGATGAAGCCGTTGAGAAACTCTCTTCGCCGATGATGTTGAGCTATACGTCGACTTATATTTATCCTGAAAGAGTCCATAAACAGAAGGTGTTTCATGCCGTTGACGGTCGTCGAAGAATTGAAAACGAGGCGGTAAATTCACGCGGACCGCTCATTTGCATTAGGGATGATTTTGGGCTCGACCGGATTCGGTTACGTCCAAAGAGCAAGGTTGCATATGTAATTCCCGCCATCGAAGAATTTGAGGGAGATTCTTCAAAGCTATCGTCATGGATCGATAGGCTGAAGAAACTTACCGAGCAAGCCAAAGAGGTGCCTGAGCGACGAACGATAGGCGGCATTGAAGTGTTTGGCTTTACGGTGAGCCAAGGCGCAGACCAAGCAATTGTGTGGATTGACGCGACGAATAACGTTCGCGAGGTCCAAGTGATGAGTGCTGGCTTTACAAAAATTCTGTCAGACTTCCGCAGCTACGAAAAACTGAACGAGGAATTATTCAGTTTCGAACCACCTTCTGGCTACAGCGTTGTTCATCAAGAACGCTGAGGTCTAACATCGAACAAAACCCGCCCTTGATTTTCGTCACGCGAATCGTTGGTTACAACGATTACCTGACCGCTGGTGAGAGCGCACTTCTTCGGTCTTGTTCATCGCCCGGTCAAAGTTGCGCTTTCACCTAGAGTGTGATGCTACGGGCACGCATCGGGTAGCCGCAGTATAGCGAAGCAATTCCGGTATAATTCTTGTCTGTGTGATTGGCTTAGCTCTTTTAGCAGAACAAGAGACCGAATCTATGTCTGAAGAAAAATCTGCAGAACAACAGGGCGTGCAGATTGCCTTCATTGGCTTGCGCCTGTTCGGTCTAATGTTTCTTGTGGATGGTCTTGCCGGGATGTTTGGGCAAGCTGCCTACGAGTCTTTTTTTGATCCGAAGATCGACTATGCCTCAGGCATGTCCCGAGCGAACATATGGAGCGGGCGAATTACATATGGTGTCTACACCTTGACCGGGCTTTATTGCCTTCTCGATGGCAGGTGGGTAGTCAAGCAACTTCTTGTC
>DNPC01000664.1:0-11692 GCA_003501565.1 Planctomycetaceae bacterium
GGCCGGCTATCTTGTAAGCCAGCGCGCCCTCACCCAGTCGCTGTCCTGCACACGAGCGGCAGGTGCGGTAGCTGCGCCAGCGTGACAAGAACACGCGAACGTGCATCTTGTACTTCTTGCGATCAAGCCATTCGAAGAAGCCCTTGAGGCCCGGAAACCCAGTTTCGGCATCTCCGTCCACAACAACGGAGAGCTGCTTCTTAGTTAACTTGTTGACCGGAACGTCGAGGGGCACGCCAACTTCGTCCGCGATATCGGTCAGCTCGTCGAGCAGTCCGCTATAGGCTGGAGTTGACCACGGCGCGATCGCCCCTTCGCTGAGCGATTTGCGCCGGTCAGGGATGATCAGGTCCAAGTCCTCAAAGATCTCGTCGCCAAACCCCTCACAGTCTGGACAGGTACCTAGCGGATTGTTGAAGTCGAATAATGCGGGAGACGCCTCGGGAAACTCGCGTGAACAGCCTTGACATGATAGTGATTCGGACAGCCGGATGACCTGCCACATCCGCCCATCAACTTCCTCAAGTGAAACGGTTCTTCCCGGTTCAGCACTTGTACTGCCGTCTCGACCTTCATCATCATCCGATTCTACAAGTAAGGTCGCTGTTCCATCGCCCAGTTGAAAGGCCATCTCGAGACTCTCTGTCCCGCGAGCGGTATCACCGCCTTTTACACGATCGATGACGACCCAGACACTACCACTGCGCGGCAACAACTTGGCTAACTGCGAACGATCGGTATCGGTCAAGCTGATCGTGCGCTGGCCCGCGATCAAGCGGACGAGCCCGTCCGCCTGAAGGTCTGCCAAGACGGTGGCGCGACTTGCCGCATCCTCCCACGCGACAGACGCGACTACCATGGCTTTGCGTCCAGGGAATGTCGCAAGCAGGTCGATGGCGGATTGCGGAGAATCCCGCCGAACTTCAATTCCACATTCCTCACAGAACGGGCGGGCGACCTTGGCATAGAGCAACCGCAAGTACTCAAGTGCTTCACTGCTCGTACCGACCGTTGACCGATTCCCCGACGCACCACCACTACGACGCAGCGCCAGCGCCGGTGGTAAGCCGTCCATGATGTCGTAGTCGGGTTTGTCGAAACGCTCGAGGAATTGTCGCGTGTATGTGGAAAAGCTCTCGATGTACCGCCGCTGTCCCTCAGCGTACAACGTGTCGATCACCAGTGACGTTTTACCGGCTCCACTGACACCGCACACCGCGATTAGCTGATTCCGCGGAAGATCGACATCGATCGATTTTAAGTTGTGAACGCGGCAGCCCCGCAATTCAATTCGTTCTTCAGCCGCTATCGTCGCGCTCATCGTCGGCAAGCTACATCCGTCGAGTATAGAACCCGTCGTGAATCCAAACCGACGGCTTCGACACTATACGGAAGCAACCAAACTCCGCCAAGCGTCAGCCACCATAATCACTTTCTCGCTCGCCTCGCGGATCCGTGTCCATTTACGTAGACTCACTGCCCATGCATGTTGACTCGTTTAACCGTCAGCCGGCAGGCGTACGGCTACCGCGGGCCACAACACGCACAGTCGATCTACTCGCGGCGCACGTTCAACGATCGCAGTCCAAGCTGCTCCCAGTCCACGATAGCGACCTCCACGAGCTGGACTCTTATCGAGGGGATTCACAGGATGACACCCGGCTCTTGCTTGAGGCCGTTAGCTACGCACTACGCCCCAATGCCCTTATCCGTACGTCTGCCGACTGAAGGCTAAACGAACGCCAAGTGAATCCTGTCTTTATCCGTACGCCTGACGGTTAAACGGATTGAGGGATAGTCGCAATCGTGCGACGCAATTGAACAACTCAGCTAGCCGGTGCGATGTCCCAAATGGTGACGTCACGGGAGACAACCCAGTCGGTGATGGTTGCGTTGAAGTCCGCCAGATGCTGAGTCTCGCGGTGTTTGTCAAAAGCGGCGCGATCATCGTACGTTTCGTACAGCATGAACCGAGTCGGATCATCGGGCGAAGTACAAACGTCAAACTGCACGCACCACGGCTCCTTTTCCAACGAGTTCTTCGCCTGCAGTACGACCGCCTCGTGGAAAGGCCCCACCGATTCAGGCTTTACGACAAACACTACGTGGACAGCGCAAGTAGGAGCGGACATAGCAGATTCCAGATAAACAAAAGACCGTGACCCCCAGCATTTTCCCCACCACAGGCCCGGTGACAACGTCAGTTATTGCCCTTGGGCCAGTTGCTGGAGAGCTTCTGCGGCGAGTTGGGCGGATTGATAGGAGTTGGCAAGAGAGTCGATGAGCGTGTGGGCGTCTGAAAACTGCTGGTTGGCTGTATATGCTGTGACTAATCCGCTTGCCAGCTGCAGAGCATCCGTGGGCAGTGCGCCTGTGGGGGTTGTTTCAGAGTCTTGCAGGACATTGTCGAGCGTGTTGCGGAGTGCTGCGATCACACTTTCGGCCGAATCCTGGTTTCCGGCTTCACCTAAGCTGATTGCGACGTCGACACGTGCCGCCGCCCGCGACAACTGCGATTCAATCGAGCGAATACTTGTAAGTGCATTTCCAAACTGCCGCGCTTGGGCTTGTTCGGACGCGATTGTCCGCCACGCTCTGTCTCGATCCTTGACGTCCTCGAGAAGTCCTACCGCATCTTCGGCCTCCGCAAACATGTGTGCCTCGGCAAGATCGCGAATCAATCGTAACAGCAACTCCCGGCCCTGGTGGCCACGGTATGCAGCGGCTTGTTTGGCAAGGACGTCGGCTTTGCATTCGAGAGTTCCATGACAAAGATGCCACAGCGTCGTAATGCTGTGACCGGTATAGTACTGCCGGCCCGCAACTTGGTAGGCTTTGTCCGCGTACTCCGTTGCTCCGGCGAGGTCGCCCTCCTTGCGAAGCTTGCGGGCGATTCTCTCCAGCGCAATACCAATCATGTCTTCGGGGGCGTTTTCTTCGGTAATCTTCAATCCGCGAACGAAGGCTTCCGCCTTTGAGTATTCACCACGTGCCGTGTAGATACTCGCTATTTCTAAGCCGTCGAATAATGACGCTCGCTTGAGGTTAGCGATCGCTTCTTCCAGTGCCGCATCGTCGCCTTGATCGGCCAGATGTAAAGCGATTTTCTGTTGTAAATCCTCTTTCATTAACTTGCTTGCCGCTACAACGGATTCCGCAAGGTCGACTCGGCCGATCGCGCAAGCGGTCTCAGAGCAACGATGCCAATTGCTGCCCTCCGAGCCGGTACGAACGCTTTCCCAAGCTGAAGCCCATAATTCCTCGGCAACGGTTTGACGCCCCAAAACACTCAGCGGGCGGGCTGCCAAACATAGTACATAGGAGAGCCGGTGCGCGGGCGTATCGTCGGGGGCAACTACGCGCAGTTTCGCTACGCAAACGTCGACGAACTCGTCGCGTGAAAGTTGATGCTCGGATTCTTGAGCAAAGCCTTGAATCGAAAAGGCGGCCAACAGGAGCGCTGCTGCTAAAAACAGACGTACGATTGAAGATGTCAAGCATTTATTGGACATCGTACAAGTGGGCATCGTCAAAGTGGCCGTCGAGTACGTTCGCACGATTAGTGAGCCCTCGTCAGAAAAGTCTGCGTTCATGACAGCCGTTCAGGCAACAAAACATACATGCTTTCGCCGGTCCTAGGTTTTGCTTGCCTGTATTGGTACGTGCTTACTTTCAACAGCCGGTCGCCTAGCCGATCAGCAAAGGACCAACAACTGCGAACGCGAAAACCGTGGCTAGCAGAACCGCTATTAAGTTTAACAAGAATCCAGCCCGAGCCATTTGAGGTCCTGTGATCAAGCCGGAGCCAAAGACGATTGCATTTGGCGGCGTTGCAACGGGCAGCATGAAAGCACAGCTGGAGGCAACGGTGGCCGGTACGATCAGAAGATAGGGATGGATCCCCAAGCCCGGCGCGACTGCGGCCAAGACCGGAACGAGTGAAGCGGTCGTGGCAGCATTGCTGGTCAGCTCAGTCATAAACACGATGGTAGCCGTGACCGCCAGTAAAACGACAACGACGGGAACACCCTCGATAGCTTCGGCCTGAGCCCCGATGAATTCGGCTACCCCATGACGTTTCACCGCGCTTGCCAAGCTGAGACCACCTCCGAACAACAGCAGGATTCCCCAAGGCAGGCGTTCGGCGGTTGCCCAGTCCATCGTGAATTCGCGAGTTTTCACGTTGACCGGGATCAAGAACAGGGAAACCGCACACAACATCGCGATTCCTGAATCCGACAAATAAGCCAGCGGAGCAATGGTTTGCCCTGCCCACTGAAAACTGACAGATTGCAAGAGTGGTCGCGTGAGCCACATGCTGACTGCCACCAAAAACACGACCAGGGTGTTCCACTCACTCCTGCGGACGACGCCGATTGCCTTTAGCTCACGTCCAATGAGTTGACGTCCACCGGGGATTTCCAAATTGCCCAACGGAAAAATCAACTTCGTCATCATCAGGTAGATGATGGGGAGGAATACCACCGAGAAGCTGAGTCCGACTGGGAGCCAACGCGCAAAACTTAGATCAATCTGATACTCCGGTGAAATATCGCTGCTAAGGAAGGTTGCCAAGAATGCGTTGGTTGGCGTGCCGATGATCGTGGTGATTCCGCCAATACTGGCGGCGTAAGCAACGGACAGTAACAGACAGGCTGCAAAACGATCCGTGGTCGCTTTGGGAACCGCATCGCCTTGCTGCCGCAGCAGCGCGATGACGCTGACCGCGATCGGCAGCATCATGGCAGTTGTTGCCGTGTTGGACACAAATCCGCTAAGCGCAGCGGTGACCAGCATAAACCCCGCCACCATCGCACCCGCCGAGGTTCCTACTAACCTGAGAGTCAGCAGTGCCATCCGCCGCCCCAGTCCGGACTTGTCCATCGAAAACGCGATGATGAAGCCGCCGAGGTACAAGAAAATGAGGTGGCTAGCGTAGGGGGCTGCCGCGTCTGCGATCTTGTCAATTTTCAGTAGTGGAAAAAACACGAGGGGCAGCAGGGCCGTGGCGCTAATTTCGATTGCTTCGGTCAACCACCAAACGCCCATCCAAACCATGACGGCCAGCGTCGCACGCCCGGCCCAATCGAAATCCTTCACCACCCGGCCTGCCGGTAAAGATCTTGCGTCCGTCTGCGGATCTTGCATTCTGCGGTCGGCTGATCCTGAGTCACTATCAAGTTGTTGTACCGCCGTGGAGTCTGACTCGGTGGTATTGGCGTCGCTATTCTTTTCGGAAACGTTGGCGGCTTGGGCTGAAAGCTCGACGCCACGATAGCTACTAGGAAGTAGCCAAAGCGTAAGTGCGGCCAGTAGCGGTCCGGCGGCAAGGCCCATCCACTGAATTGAGTGGCGGTGCGTGGTTTGGGCGGAGTCAGTCAAGATGGACCCTCCTGGGAAGTGATGTGATGAGCCGCGAGATCTGGCTTATGCCGTGGAGATGACTACTACTCCCACTGGGCGCGATAGGTGAGGATAAGTTGTTGGCAGTGAGGAACGAACATCGACAACTGCCGCTGCAGATGGGCGGGATCAACCACATGCCGGCGAAACTCGAATTTCGCTAACGTGTGGAAGGTGATGGATAGGAGCCGTCGGATCGAGTGGGCATGAACACGGCACCAGCAATGTGCCGCATACAAGGTGAAGCGATTTAGCCGAAGGCTTTGTGTTCACTTTCAGCTCTCGCAGTGGGAGCAGTCGCTACGTCCTCGCAATCGTTTCGCCGTTCACTTTATACAAAATTCGGAGTTGGCGGGCGATAGTGCGATAGGTCAACAGATTTGAACCAATCGATCGTCTGTTGAAGCCCCTCACGAAGTTTTACTTTCGGCTCCCAATCGAGGACTTTGCCTGCAAGGGTAATGTCCGGTTGTCGTCGCGTCGGGTCGTCGGCAGGTAACGGCTTTTGTACCAGATTAACCGGTGCACCCGTTTGCTCGATCACCATCTCGGCCAACTCACGAATTGTAAATTCGTCGGGATTGCCGATGTTGACAGGCCCAATCACGTCCGTCGGAGAATTCATCAGCCGGATGATGCCTTCGACTAAATCGTCGCGATAGCAGAAAGATCTGGTTTGCTGACCATCGCCGAAAATCGTAATATCATGACCGGTTAATGCTTGGCGAATGAAGTTCGAGACGACGCGACCGTCGTAGGGGTGCATTCGCGGTCCATACGTATTGAAGATACGTACAATCTTGACTTCAACCTTGTTCATGCGGTTGTAGTCCATGAACAGCGTTTCGGCGACGCGTTTACCTTCGTCATAACACGCGCGTGGTCCGATTGGATTGACACTGCCGCGATAGGATTCAGGTTGTGGGTGCACCTCGGGGTCACCATAGACTTCGGATGTGCTTGCTAGCAAAATCCGCGCACCGCAGCGTTTGGCCATGCCAAGCATGTTGATCGACCCCAACACACTCGTCTTCGTCGTCTTGATGGGATTGAACTGGTAGTGCCCCGGAGCCGCGGGACAGGCCATGTGATAGACCTCGTCGACCTCTAAGAAGATTGGCAGCGTGACATCATGCCGAATCAGTTCAAAATTTGGTTTGCCCAGCAAGTGTTGAACATTCGATTTCTGGCTGGTGAAGAAATTATCCAGGCAGATCACATCGTGTCCGTCACCGACCAATCTCTCGCAGATATGTGATCCGAGAAATCCCGCTCCACCAGTAACCACGATACGTTTGATTTGAGCCATCAGATTTACTGCAAGAGTAGAAAGTGCGTAGGCAAGCATTGCCGTTCAACTTCTGTTGGGTCGCGATTTTAGCGTAGAAATCGCACCGCGTGGAGGAGGAGGTTTACGCCATGCTTGGCCGAGTGAATTAGGCTGAGCTAGCAAAACTGAGCGGCACGCAAGGAGCTACCGGTTTGGCCATGATCAAACCAAAATAAAATCTCGGTCGTTCGCAGAAACCGCATGCCTGCAAAATCAGAATCACGGTGCTAGAGCCGCCGCAAACCGTCTTCTCGTAACGGATTCGGTATCTCGACTTCGACCTGATCGATCCGCTCCATCGTTTCGTCATCCAAAACTAGGTCACGTGCGGCCATGGATTCGGCTAATTGCTCAACGGTCGTGGCTCCCACGATTGTCGAGGCGACAAAGTCGTGCTGCCGACTCCAGGCCAATGCCATCGCAACCAAACTGGAGCCAATCGACTCAGCAATTTCTGATAACTTTTTGCAGGCTGCGATTGTGCGCTCATTAACGAAACGCTCGGCCATCGATTTCTGCCGTTCGCCGCCATTTTCCAAGTAATCCGTAAATCTACCGCCCTGGGGCAACGAAGCGTTGTACTTACCACTCAATACACCGCCACCCAGTGGTGAGTAAGGCAGGAGACTAACACTTTCCTGGCGACAAACCTGAGCAAGCTCACTTTCACATCGGCGGTTGATCAAACTGAAGTTGTTCTGCACCGTGTCATAACGAGCGGTACGGTGTTTTTCGGCTGCCCACAGACTTTTCATCAGGCCCCAGCTGGTTTCATTGCTGCAGCCGATAGCCCTAATTTTGCCTTCATCCCTCATCCGCTCAAGACTGGCCAGCGTATCTTCATAACGCATGTGGTGATCAGGCCAGTGAGTCTGGTACAAATCGATGTAATCGGTTTGAAGCCGCCGTAGACTGGCTTCTACAGCACGGCGAATCTGCAGTCCGTCCAAAGCTGTACGGCCTCCGCGAACCGGCGGAGAAAACCAACCATGTCCGGGGCCGGTGATTTTCGTCGCAACAATGATCTCCGCCCGAGGCTTGGTCTTTAGCCAGTTACCGAAGATCTCTTCGGTGATTCCAAACGTCTCCTCTTTAGGGGGGACTGGATACATCTCTGCGGCGTCGTAGAAGTCGATGCCCTGGTCAAGTGCAAAGTCGAGGATTTGAAACGAGAGCGTCTGGTCACATTGACTTCCGAAGGTCATCGTGCCCATGCAGATATCTGTTACTGAGATCCCGCTTTGACCAAGCCGTCTGCGCTGCATTGTGAGGCTTCCGATTAACTTACCAAATAATCGATTTCTATCCGAATTCGTTTCCGGGGTGACCATTATCTTGTTGTATCGTCGGCATTACAAGTGCCGCAGGCGTTTCGGTTTTGACGAACCAGCACAGGTGTACAGGGTAGTAATGAACGCTTTCGTTTGCCCATCAGCACAGCCGCAAATGGTTTCGGTGGATGCGGGTGCATCGGTATGTATTAGGTCGTGTGGTTGGTGGCGCGTTCGTCAAGTCCGGCATGGCAAAAAATGCGGACGCCCGCGAAACGAAAAAAAATACTTCGATCTGCGAGCGGTTTTGCCCAACAAAATTAGGCGGTTTTGACCGCTGAGTTTTTGTCAACTCCCAAAGTTGGCGTCCAAAGTGCTGGGGGCGTGTTGAAGTCGTCGCGGTCACATGCTTTAATGCCCCGCACGCAGATCAGGTGAGCAAGGAAGTCGATTCGCCCATCCGGAGCGAAGGCATCTGTGAGTCGTCTTGAAACCGATTATTGACTCTACCTTATCCACGCCATGCTCAAACTTTTCGGCTTTATCGAGGACGCTTGCAAGTTCATCGATCAGCAGTGGGGAAAAAAGCCCGACGCTGGAATCATTTTGGGAACCGGGCTTGGCCCTTTGGCTGAGCAGATCGATGTGGAAGCTTCGATCGAATACGGTGACATCCCGCATTTTCCGAAATCTACTGCGACCAGCCACCGTGGACGGTTGGTGTGTGGCACCCTTTGCGGGGTGTCCGTCATGGCCATGGAAGGCCGTTTTCATATGTACGAGGGATATCCTCTGGATCAGATTACTCTTCCAGTGAGGGTGATGAAGCATCTCGGTGCGAAATTACTGATTGCGTCCAACGCCGCCGGGGGCATGAACCCCAATTATCGCAACGGCGACATTGTGGTGATTGAAGATCATATCAATCTGATGGGAGACAACCCTCTGATTGGTGTCAACGACGATCGGCTTGGTCCGCGTTTTCCAGATATGTGCGAGCCCTACGACTTGGCGTTGGTTGACGAAGCGCTTGCGATCGCTAGGCGAAATGACATCATCGCACACAAGGGAGTTTTCGTTGCCGTCGCGGGCCCCAACCTCGAAACGCGTGCGGAGTATCGCTTCCTTAGAACGATCGGAGCAGACGTTGTTGGTATGTCGACTGTACCGGAAGTCATAACTGCGGTACATTGCGGTTTGAAGACTGTCGCCTTCTCAGTCATCACCGACATGTGCCTGCCAGATGCTCTCAAGCCCGCCAACGTGGAAGAGATTATTGCAACAGCCAATGAAGCTGAACCTCGGCTGCGCACGTTGGTGACCGGAATGTTGGAGACACTGTCCAAGTCTTAACAGCAGCAGTTGTTATAGCCAGCAGATTCGCCGGGATCGCATTTGGATACTCCAATGGGCGACGATTCAAACGCTACAACGTCACAGGTCAATTGGACGCTATTGTCGCCTACCCAGTTGGCTAACAAAGTTGACGCAGCGCGTTGTGCAATCCAAGCGATCAAATTTCATCAGCCAACGGTCGCAATCGTCTTGGGGAGCGGCCTGGGTGGGCTAGCAGACGCTATCGATCACGCCCACTTTATTCCGTATGACCAGATTCCTGACATGCCCCAGACGCATGCTGCAGGACACGCGGGCCGTTTGGTTCTCGGGCATTTGGGCGGTATGCCAGTAGTCGTCATGCAAGGCCGTGCCCACCGCTACGAAGGCTGGCCCAATCAAGCCGTCGAGTTCCCAATCCGTTGCATGCATGCACTTGGCGCACGGCGGCTAATTGTCACCAACGCAGCAGGCGGGCTGAATCCACGGTTTCGCGCTGGTGATCTCATGGTGATTGATAGCCACATTGATCTGTTGTGGGATCGACGAGTTCGCCACCGGCAAACACCGCGGCCTCGATCGGGAAACGTTTATGACCGCGCGACGATTGAAAACGCAAAACAGATCGCTCGTTTATCAAATACGGTTTTGCATCAAGGGACGTATCTCGCCACACTTGGGCCGACTTACGAGACACGCAACGAATACCGGATGTTTCGTGAAATCGGCGGCGACGCCGTTGGGATGAGTACCTTGCCGGAGGTTAAAGCGGCGCGCGAGCTGGAAATGGACGTCACTGCGTTCAGCGTAATCACAAATGTGGCTTCGACAGATGAACCCCAGTCGACCACTCATGACGAAGTCGTCGAATGCGGCAAAGAGGCTGGCCCGAAGCTTCAAAAGATTATCTGCGAATTGCTGAGCATGTGGTCGGGCGAACCAGACTGAGGTATCTGCTGTCTGTCCGGAGTGTAATCGTCTAGTTTGTTTCTGTGACGCCGTAGGCATCCGTCTGGACTCAAGCATCTACGTGCGAGATGTTGAGTTTTGAGCACAATCAAGCCCTACTGCTTTTTGTCACTCTTAGGCGACGCTTTGTTTCAACCCCTGCGCTAGATCTGCACGCTCAATGACCATCCTTTACGATCTCGAACCAACGCTCGCCGTGTGGGAATTCCACGACGTATTGAAGCGTTCGACGCTCGACCAGCGGCGGCCAGGTGATTTGCAAGTACTCGAACAAATGTTGCGTGGCGCGACCGCTATCGTAACAGCCCGTGATGGAGGTTTATTGGTAGGCGTATCGCGAGCGATATCGGACGGCAGCTACTGCACATATTTGTCCGACCTCGCCGTTGATGTGGCTTACCAGTCCCGAGGGATCGGCCGGGAACTCATCGCGAAGACGCATCAACACTGTGGACTGGAATCTAGCCTGATTTTGCTCGCCGCGCCCGGTGCAGCAACTTACTACCCGCACATCGGCATGCAGCGGCACGACTCGTGCTGGATGATTCCCCCGAAGAAATCGTCAACGCAATCTAACTCATCCCGTAGCGAAGAAGCTGGTGAAGTGAATGATCAGGCCAGCAGTTCTCCAAACGCCTGGGATACTTCTGGGAACGCCGGCGAATTTTTCGACCAGATGGCGGAGGAATACAACAGTACGATACATCGCTGTTTTCCCAGATACAACGAAATGCTGGACAGCGTACTGCGTTACTTGCCTGTCGACTTGGCGCCCAGGCGGATTCTTGACTTAGGCACTGGCACTGGGAATCTTGCGATACGGGTTTGCAAGCAATATCCAGATGCCCAGCTCCACTGCGTTGATTTATCACCGGAATCCTTGGACGTTTGCCGGAGGCAATTGAAGAGCGTGGCACCGACCACCAGCGTCCACTACCAGTGCGCTGACATCACGAAACTCGCCTTCGACGAAGACGAATTTGATCTTATCGTTTCATCAATCGCAATTCATCATTTGGCCAGCGAAGACAAACGTCGCCTATTTGCCGATTGTCGGAAATGGCTACGGCCGGGCGGTGTACTCTGTTTCGCCGACCAGTTCCGCGGTGAAACGGAGCAGCTCTACCAGCAGCACATCGATGGCTGGAAAGAGCTGAGTTTTCGAGCAGGTACGAACCAGGCGGAGTGGGATGCCTGGATGGAACATCAACGCGACCATGATCACCATGAGACGCTCAGTGATGTAACCGCCTGGCTCGGCGAAGCAGATTTTTCGAAAGTCGATACTCTGTGGCGTTTCTTGCTGTGGTCGATCGTTTACGCGGAGTAAGAATCGCTGTCGCGCATCTTCCGATTTTGAACGAATACTGGGTGTTGAGCGAAT
>DNPC01000664.1:11774-16521 GCA_003501565.1 Planctomycetaceae bacterium
GGGTGTTGAGCGAATACTGGGTGCTGAGTGATTTGCCGAGAGTTGAGTGTTTACTGGGTGGTGAATGAATACATCATGTAACAACTGCAAGCATGGTGTAAACTGCGGTTTTGCCTCGGTACCCGAATGCCCGCAAGCGATCTTGTGTCGAATCAACCCTTAGGACAGCCAGACAGTGTTTCGTTGGCTGGACAAAGCCGCATCACTGCGGGGCCAATTAGTACTCCTACAGGACCACTCGTTCGCCGTTTGCCTGAGCGGTTTACGCCAGAATATTGCTTTGAAAGACTGAGCCGACGACGCTACTGTGTTTGGCTTGACTCTGCGATGCAATCCGCCGAGCTTGGGCGTTACAGCTACATGAGTGCGGAACCCGTTAGGTTTGTCCGTGTTGACCGGACTGTCGCTGATCCGCTTTCCCCTATTCGCCGAACGCTTAAAGAATCTAGGATCGAACGGTACGCGGGACTACCGCCGATGCAGGGCGGTTGGATGGGGTGGTTCGGCTACGAATTGGCCGGATGCTACGAAGATATCTCTGCTGCAGCGCGCAACGACTTTAACTTACCGCTTGCCTGTTTTGGGCTATACGATGTCGTTTTGAGTTGGGATCACTCTACCGGCGACGGCTGGCTGATCTCGCAAGGCATTCCGGGCGACAATGTTGCAGAGCGGCAGCAGCGCGCGTATCGGCGACTCCAGCACTTTTTGGACATCTTGGAAGCACCGACCAGCCAATTACCGCCGGTGCAGATGTCTGGTTATGTCACACACCCCCGTCAACTTGCTCCGCAATACTCAACACGCTGGTCTGAACGCTGGACCAGCAATTTCTCGGCGTTGCAATATCGCCGCGCTGTTGAACGGTGCGTTGAGTACATCTACGCTGGCGACATTTTTCAAGTGAATCTGTCACAGCGGCTGTTGGGACGGATATGGGCAACATCGCCTAGCCTTTACTTGCACTTGCGTCAGAAGAACCCAGCTCCGTTTGGCGGGTACTCGGATTTTGGCCGAGGTCAGATTGCCAGTACTTCACCTGAGAGATTCGTGAGTGTGAATGAAGGCTGCATCGAAACCCGGCCAATCAAGGGAACCCGACCGCGTCTGTCGGACCCCACTGCGGACCAGGGTATGGCGGAGCTACTACAGCAAAGTGAGAAGGATCGTGGCGAAAATGTCATGATCGTCGATTTGCTGCGGAATGATATTTCACGCGTTGCAGAGTTGGATTCTGTGCGTGTCTCCAGCCTATGTGGTGTGGAAAGGTACGCCTACGTTTGGCATTTGGTCAGCGTGATTGAAGCCAAACTGCGTGATAACTGTCAGGCAACCGATCTGGTCGCAGCCAGTTTTCCTGGAGGCTCGATTACTGGAGCTCCGAAGATTCGGGCAATGGAGATTATCAGTGATCTTGAGCCCACAGTCCGTGGCGCGTATTGCGGAAGTTTGGGATACATCAGTTTGGCGGGCGACATGGATTTGAACATAATGATCCGCACACTGACGGCTTGCGATGGCTGGTGGCAAGTGCCGGTGGGAGGCGGTATTGTTGCCAGCAGCGATCCACACCTGGAGGAGCAGGAGACTTGGCACAAAGCCGAGGGGATTTTACGCTCACTGGATTCACTCAAGCCATCGTTGCCACAACGGATTCTCACGCCACGCTAAATGCATGATCGTTCTGATCGACAACTACGATAGCTTTCTGCACAACCTAGCGCGTTACTTTCGCCGGCTTGGTGAAGAGGTGTGTGTGCGCCGCAACGACGCGGATGACTTGATGCATGTCGTTGAAAAATCCGGAGCGGTTGTGATTTCCCCCGGTCCCTGCGACCCAGATGCGGCTGGAAGCTGCCTGCAAGTCGTACGGGAGTTCGCCAACACCAAACCGATGCTGGGCGTTTGCTTGGGGCATCAGGTGATTTGCCAAGCCTTTGGTGGGAAAATCGTCCGCGCCGGACAGCCGATGCACGGTCGTAGTTCGCAAGTCGACTTGGACAGTAGTCGTTTGTTTGCTGGCATCTCGACGCCACAATTATTCGCCCGTTACCACTCACTCGTTTGTGCTCAGGATTCGTTGCCTGACATCTTGAGAGTCACGGCACGAAGCACGATAGACGACGAAATTATGGCGGTTGAGCACACCGAATTGCCGATCTTTGGAGTGCAATTCCATCCCGAATCGGTGCTCAGCCAGAGTGGCTATCAGCTACTCGCCAACTTCCTGTCCGCCGCAAAACTTGGCGATTCGACCAAGGAGGCCGCCTGTTCTGATCTACCGGAGTCGGATTTGACTGCAGAGGCGAATCGAGAGTTCTTTGAACGCAAGTCTTGCTCACACTACGATGCAAATCGCCGCCCACCAGACCCGGCGGTGTTTCTGCCGCGAGGCAATGCCGGACGATAGAGATTTGCTCGTTGCCGCAAGCCTACTCCGGTGGCAGGGCAGACGTCTGTCGTAGCATTCGTGCACAAGTAGGTCGTTCAAAAGCGAATTGCTGGACGCGTGCTACTTGGGCGAAACGGTGCACATCATGCGCTTGCCCATTTGCTTGGGCTGAGATTCCAGTTTGCCGTGCTGGAGCAGTTCTTCAAGAACGTTGTCCATGACTCGGCGGCCCTCTTCGATGTGAGCCATCTCACGACCGCGGAAAATTACAGAGACTTGCACTTTGTCTTTGTGCTTCAAGAACCCAACAGCTTGCTTCACTTTGAAGTCGATGTCGTGGTCACCCGTTTTGGGACGCAGGCGAATTTCTTTGAGCTTAACCTGGTGGCCTGAGGACTGCCCCTGACGCTTCTTGCTCTTTTCGTATTTGTACTTGCCGTAATCCATGATACGGCAAACAGAAGGCGTCGAGTTCGGTGCAACTTCTACCAAATCCAACCCAACATCACGAGCTCGCGAAAGCGCGGAATCGATGTCTAGCACGCCAAGCTGAGTGCCATCTTCGCCAATGACCCGGACTTGTTTTTGTCGGATGTTGCTGTTGATCTTAGTCTGATCGTCATTCCTCTCGTTTCGTCGGTCTCTTGGTAACGCCACTGTGTTAAGCTTACTCCTGTCGGTGTTTGAAGTCGGACGTGCAGCAGAGCCTGTTTGCAAAGCCACCTAGCCATTCAGAGTGCATGCCGGGCGCTCCAAAACGTGCTTGTCCGTGAAAATGTCTGCCTCAAAGTGCGGCTAAGGGTCATTTGGAGACATCCATTCCGCCCCGGCAGAGCTCAAAGTATCCCATATCTTGAGGGCTTCCGTCAATATAATGCGGCGTCAAACCCAGCCTTTGCGGTTCTTTTTAACAAAAACACAACCCGCTGAATGTCGCGAAGCGTTTTCAAGAGGCTTTGACGAGTGGGCCCAGGTCGAGTCGCCAGGTGCATACGGCAGTCGCCGCAAGCGCAAGCCCGGCAAGGATGAAGGCCCAATCAAGGGAAGTCATTAGCCCGAGCCATCCCCAAACCATGCTACCAAGGGCCATTCCCAAGGCGAAGCACATCAGGAATCCTGCCATACCACGCGCCCGGAACTTCTTGGGCAAATTGACTTGAGCTGTCGCATTTAGCGTCGTCATCGTCGTCATCCACGCACCGCCGATCAAGAATAGGCAGGGCAATACGATGGTCGGGGAATCGGTCAGTGCGATGATAACGCAGAACAGCCCGTAGCTGATCTGAGCGATGGTTACGATCAAGACACTGCTTAGATGCATGCGGAGTTTCGGCAGCACGATCGCTCCTATCACAGCGCCGGCTCCGATTAGACCTAGGCTGAGGCCGAATCCGCGTTCTGCGAACGCCAGCTTCTGCTTGGCAACTAGGGAGATCAGTGACCAAAGCACGCTGGCGGAAAGCGCAAAGAAACCGACGCGAACCAATGCACTCCTCAGGTATTCGGTGTGTTTAATGAGGAACAGACCCTTCTTCAGTTCTGTCGAAAACTTGGGCTTTCCGCGTTTGGGTTTAGGTTCGTCCTTTCGGTTCCAAAGCAGCAATACCGTAATGATTCCCAAGAATGAAAACGCATTGCAAGCGAATGCAGCCGAAGTGCCTTGACTGGCGATCAACAGACCGGCAAGGGCGGGGCCGATCGCGCGTGCGAGGTTGAACGAAATGCTACCGACGCTAACGGCTGTAGGTACTAAGGCGGCAGGGACCAATTCAGGGGTAAGAGCTTGCCAAGCGGGTTGGCTGAGTACCATGGCGGCCCCCATCGCTGCGGTGAGAATCAGCAGCACCATTGGCGTCATTAAGTTGCCCCACGCTAGCAGTGCCATCGTGGTCGCTACCACCAGCAAGAAAGCTTGCGTTGACAGGAGCCACTTGCGGCGATCGAACTGATCTGCCCACACTCCAGCAGGCAGAGCGAGTAGAAGAACCGGAACGGTCATTGCCGTTCGTACCGCCGAAACCATTTCAGGGCTAGGGTCAAGCGATGCCATCACCCACTGCGCGCCGGTTTCGTGCATCCAAGTTCCCAGGTTGGAAAACAAACCAGCGAACCAGAATGCTCGATACATCGGAAAAGCTAGTGGAGCCCAAGTGTTGGCAGGATTGACCTGGCCACTCGCAGGGGATTGGGGGGCATCCTGCGCGAGCTCAGACGGATTTCCAGGTTTTTCCGGCCCTTCCATGGTGCTTCTTTGCCTAAAAATCCATCGCGGTCCAACGCACACCGGTTGGGCACGTCGGACTTACTAGCTGGTACTAAAAACCTATCCGATAACCCATTAGCCGATCGGCGTTA
>DNPC01000669.1 GCA_003501565.1 Planctomycetaceae bacterium
TAGGTGTAATTCTCTACGAGCTGCTTACCGACTCGCCCCCGTTCAGCCGTGAGTCTTTGAGAGCGGCGGGGTATGAGGAAATGCGCCGCATCATCCGTGAAGTCGACCCCGAGAAGCCCAGTCAACGCCTCACCACTCAGAGCGCAGAGACCTCGACGCTGGCCGGTAAGCGGGACTCTGACCTAAGACGAGTCATGCTCAAGCTTCAAAGCGAACTTGACTGGGTCGTGATGAAAGCAATCGAGAAAGACCGGCAGCGGCGTTATGATTCGGTAGACGCGTTCGCCGATGACATTCTCTGCTACCTTTCAGATCAACCCGTACGGGCTTGTCCTCCTTCGTTGCTCTATCGGTGCACCAAATACTACCGAAAGAACCGAATCGGCGTCCTTGCCACGGCTGCGGTTTTGCTTTGCCTGGTTGCTGGGTTCACTTCAACAGCCGTTCAGTGGGTTCGTGCGGAACGTTTGGCAGAGAGCGAAGCTGCGCTGCGCAAGACGGCTGAGTCGCTGGCCGAGACGGAATCCAGGGCGAGAGAACTATCGGATGCACGTCTTTACGTAAGCCAAATTCGACGGGCTGATACGGAGTGGGAGGCCGGGAACTATCGTATCGCAAAACGTACGCTTGCCGAAACGCGGGCCGACCACAGAGGCTGGGAGCATCAACTGCTACGAAGTCGTTTTTCGGCAGACAGCCTGGCTGTTGGGGAAGGGCATGAAGGCCCCATTTTGAGTTTATCTTTTGGAAAGGCAGGAAAGCAGATCATTACGGGAGGAGCAGATGGAACCATTCGTTATTGGGATGCTGATTCCCTGCTACAGACAGAACGGATCGAGGCCCACTCGGCTCCAGTGAATGCCTTAGTGCTGACACCGGACGGAAAGACGATTGTTAGCGCGGGTGAGGATCAGAAGGTCAAGTTCTGGGATTTCGCATCCGGCGATGCCCAACGGGAGCTCGACCACACTTCACAAGTCAACGCCCTCGCGATCTCACCAGATGGCAAGCATATCGCCTACGGCGGAAGCGACGGGGACATTCAACTGTGGAATCTTACAACTCAAGAACTCGGCAAACGCTATCAACCCAAGTTTGGTAGCATTTTGACACTGGCGTTTTCTCCCGACGGTGACCATTTTGCGAGCGGGACGGATCGAAATGTCCTTGATTTCTGGAACGTCGACTACCCACTATCGAGCTTGGGTTCTGCCGCGTATGCACTTCGCACGGCTCTTGGAGCTCCCGACGGTTTGCTTGATCGCTACACCGGGCACAACATGCAAGTTACCGGTGTTCAATTTTCGCCGTATGAGTTCCTTGAAGAGGACTGGGGGCCTATCGCGTTGTCCGCCGGCGATGACGGGATGATCAATGGTTGGGCGTACCAGGATGGCCAACAGTTCCTCTATTACTCCGGTCACACCAAGCCGATACGCGACTTGCAGATCAGTCCTGATGAAATCAGTTTTGCCAGCGCAGGCGCAGATGGCACCGTAAGGTTGTGGAGATACGACGAAGGAGTCGAGGCCGCCCAATTCCGCGGACACTTGAGCGAAGTGAATTGTGTGGGCTTCTCGCCGGATGGAAAACGGCTGGCGAGTGGTGGTGAAGACGGGAGACTGATCCTTTGGGGAACAAATCACAAGTCGATTCGAAGCGGATGGTATTTCGACGAACCCGATCAGTTTTTTGATTTCGAAGACTTAGGTGATTACCCGCTGCTTAGCGTAACAAGCCCCGATGGCAAACAAATCCTAAATGTCGGCTTCGGCAGCCTTGCTGTTCTCGAAATTGCAATTCAACAAGACAACAAGGTCGATTTGCGTTCGAACGATTTTGCACACGCCACATGGAGGCCCGATGGTGAACAAATCGTTGTTTCATTCCGCGATGGAAGCGTCGACTACATCGATGCATCATCGTTGGATGTCGTGAAATCCGATGATACCGGCATGAGCCTTGACACGCACTTTCAAGACAAGCAAGGGAACATTTTCTTGGTTTCGGGGCAGATGGTTGCTCTCTGGGACGCCGACACCCAAACGACCATTCGTAAGTGGACAGCCGGTGCGCCGATTTCCAATGTGTGGTCCAACGGTGAATCACTCGCCTATGTGACCGATTCCGGGGAAATTGAGATCTTTGATTTTTCGAGCGATACGCGGCTTGCCAGTTTCCGTACCGACTCGAGCCCTCAGAATTGGATTTCCATAAGCGAGGATTCAAAGAAAGTTGCTGTCGTAAACCAACAAGGCCGCTTGAAGATCTGGGATATCACCAGTGGCGAGTTGAAGCAAGATCTGGATCTTAGCGAACCTGTTCTTTCCTCTGCGTCGATCGACTTAGATGCAAACCGACTACTGACTGGAAACGAAAACGGCTTCGTCCGACTTTGGGACCTCTACACCGGTGAGTACCTACTCGCGCTGCCTGCTTGGGAAAATATCGGTGCGCGTGTCTATGCGGTCGACGTCAGCGAAGACCAGACCAAGATCGTTTGTGTCTCAGAGAGCACTGAAGTCTATATTTGGGACTTGTCGGCAGATACACCGACCGAGCGCAGCAGTACAACGCGATAATCAAGAATGCTGATGCTGTTTAATTGGCCGGGGCGGCGATCACCTAGTAGAATTGTTGGAACTACTTAATTCGTACTCGGCTACCGTCGCTTAGACGATCATCAGGGTACAAAACGACTTGCTCGCCAGTGCCGAGTCCGCCCGTAATCTCAACCTCCTGTTCGTTCTGGATGCCGATTGCAACCGGTTGCAGCCGAGCAGCTTTGCCTGCGATTGCAAAGACATGCCATTCCTTTTCATGGCGAAAGAGTGCGCTGTTAGGTATCTTGCGCGCGTTCGCTTTCTTCTCGACGACAATTCTGGCTTCCACGCGGTAGCCGTCGCCCAGCGAGCTTACACGTTCACTCGGTTCGTCGAAGGCCGCGATCACGTTGACCCGCTGTTCCTCAACGCCTAGCGAAGAGATTTTGGTGAATGCCGCAGGTTCAACCACTCGCACTCTGCCCTTCAACGGTGACTTACCTCCCCAGTGTTCGATCGACATTTCACCACCGGGCGAGATACGTACAGCATCGGTGGACAGGACATCAATTTCCATCTCCAAGTTGCTCGGATCTCCTAGTTCGATCAGTGGCGTTCCTACGGTCAGGACGGTGGAACTCTCCTGGAAAACGCGCAGTACCTTGCCAGAAATGGGAGCATACACTTGGAAGGGTTCGACCCCGTGTTCGGCATTGTCAGAGAATTGCAACAAAGCAGCTTTTGCCATCGCAAGTTCAAAGGTCGCAATTTCTGTATCGAACTCGAAGGTTCGAACTCGCTGGGTGTCCCGTAGTAATGCCGTACGAGCGATATCGTAGTTCTCTTGAGAAATCGACTTGGACTCGCGAAGTTTTTCAGCTCGCTTGAACTTGGATTGACTGAGCTCGAATACCACTTGAGCCTGTTCTACGCTGGCTTCAGCTCGCTTTAATGCTGCTTCGGCCTGGTCAACTCGCGCGGATGCTTGGGCCTGCGCGCGGGCGTCCAACATCGTCGGTTCCGCTGGCAAGATCACGGCCACCAGCGTTTCGTTGTCGACGACTTCGTCACCGGAGTCTAGTTCGATTCTGGCAAGCCTGCCGGCGACAGGTGTGGAGATGATGTACTTTTCGCGGATCCGGGTTTTGCCATCTTCCTGCACCGTTACGACGATGGGTCCTTCGGAAACACTGGCAACTTCTACGTCGATGGGCTTAGGCATGAAAGCCAATCCACCGGCAAACAGGAGCGCTAGTAGTACGCATCCCCATATCATGGTTTGTATAGAGAATCTCATAATCGCCTCACTCTCTGGTCTTGAGTACAGAAACGAGATCCAACCGGGCGATTCTTCTTTTGACGATCATGCCAGACAACAGTGTTGCCAGCACAACCACCCCGCAGGAAAACGCAAACGTTGAACCGTTGACCACCAAAGGGATGCGGTAGTTTTCCGTTGCGAGACCTAGAATCATAGCCCAGGCTAAACCGTATCCAATGACGCACCCCAGGGGAATTGCCAGCGCAGTGATGAATGTGATTTCGCCAAGCAGAATTGTGGAAACCTCACTGGTGTAGAAACCGACGACGCGCATCGTGGCCAGGTCGCGGCTCTGTTCGGACAACGAAATGCGGGCGCTGTTGTATACGACTCCCACCGCTATCACTACCGCAAACAGGATGTTGAACGAGCGCATCGTCAACATGTTCTCGGCGATCGTGTCGGTGAAACTCTTGATGGCGGCATCCTTTATCGACACACTTGCCACACCCGGGCGTAGCTGCAGTCGTTTGTAAACTTCGTCTTGCTGGTTGGCGTCAACCTTAAGGAATGCACCGCTGGCCACCTCCGATTCCCCAAGCAACTCATGGAGATGGCTTTTTCGCATGTATGCATTTGTGCCGCCGAATTCATTGACAATAGCGGTGACTTCCAGATCCAGCTTGGGGCGATCACCCTCCAGGATTTCAGCGCGCACCGTACCTCCCAATTCAACGCCTAAGATGCCGGCCAGTGCACTGTTCAGCATGATTCCATTTTCGGGGACGACAATCCGCTGCTCTGTTTCGCTGAGTAGCAGAAACAACTCTGGCTCGGGTGGCAAGCCAGTGATGCCAACACGCTTGGATCGATGTTGGAAAAGTAGCCTGGCGGGAACCGCACGCGTTGTTTCGCTCACCGTAACACCACGCAAGTTGGACAACTCGTGAACTACGGATGAAGTTGCAGGTTCGACGAAACCAACCGTCAGGTCTTGTCGTTGGGCTTTTCGGAATTGGAAGTCGATCAGGTAATCGATCGCATCTAACGAAAAACTGCCGACAATCAGTACAGCGATCGCTAGGGCGACGCCGGTGATGGAGGCGATGGCCTTGAAGGGCTTGCGTTGAAGATTGCGCACGATCATTCGGAATTCCGCTGGCATAATCCCAGTCGGCAAGATCCGTTCAATCCAATTCGGCCGGAAGGTGGGAGGTGGTTCTGGTCGCATCGCTTCGGCCGGCGGCAACGATACGGCCCGCCAAACCGCAAACCAAGTACCTGTGACTGTGACAGCGAATGTGATAACGACGGCCAGTAGAATCGCGATCGGATCGATTTCCAGCGACAGCAGCGGGAACTTGTAGAACTGCTGATACATGACCGTGAGGTTCTTTGCCATCCAGATACCAAAGCCAACACCAAAGACCATGCTGGAAAGGGCAATGACCAGTACCAGGTTTAGGTAGTGCATGCCTACTTCCAGATTGCTATACCCGAATGCCTTAAGCGCAGCGATTTGCTCGCGTTGTTGGGAGATAATTCGCGAGACCACGATGTTCAGTAAAAATGCGGCCACCGACAGAAAGATCGAGGGGGCGATAATCGCCATCGTCCGCAACTGTTTAAGCTCATCGTTAACAAATTGGTGTGATATATTCTCATCGCGGCCGTAGGCACCGGTGCTACCGTAGGGTTCCAACAAATCATCCATCCGGTCCATGATCTCTTCACGATTTGCACCGTAGGCCAGCTTGGCAGACACGCTGTTGAAGGCGCCAGCCATGTCGAAAGCGGCTTCCAAATCCTGTTCATTCATCCAGAAGATGCCAAATCGCTCGGTGTCAGGCAGCAACGTGCCGCTTTGGATTTGCATCACGAATTCCGGGCACAGCGCGATGCCCACGATGTGCAGTGTTTGTAAGCGTCCGTTGAGTATCGCCTCGACAGAATCGCCAGGAACCAACTCGTGCGCTTCAGCAAAGGCCTCCGAGACGACTGCTTCGCCAGCTCGCCCAGGTTCAACCATTCTCCCGCGAGCAAGATAAACTTGGTTTAAGCGACTGTTGCCCTGCGGCGGAATGGATATGAGTTTCCCGGTTGCTGGTTCCACCATGTTGGCAACGCGCAATTGCACGTCGAACACCAAACGCCGCTCGGCCAGCACCACGCCGTCGATTTCTCCGATCCGATGCAACAACGCGTCAGAACAGCGGCGTGGCGTTGCAAATACGTCCGCAAATCGAAAGTCACGATAAAACCGGTTCTGACCTTCTTTGAGTGACGCGTACGCGCAGAGCGACATCACGAAGACGGCGATGCCTGAGGCGATGACAGCTCCAATCGCGATGGCCTGCGTTTTGAGCTTGCTGAGATCGCGAAATAATTTGCGGTCCAACTTGCGCACGTTCACCACTCCAATTCGGAAGCGGACAGACGATGTTCATTCTGCGAGATTGATGCGATTTGGCCATCCGACAATGATATCACGCGATCAGCCATTCCAGAGATCGCGGCATTGTGAGTGATGACTGCCGTGGTAGTGCCCAACTCACGATTTACGCGGGCGATGGCTTCCAAGACAACGATGCCTGTTTTGACATCCAGTGCACCGGTAGGCTCGTCGCACAGCAGTACTTTGGGCCGTTTAGCAATAGCCCGCGCAATCGCCACTCGCTGCTGCTCACCACCAGAGAGTTGCGCCGGGAAATGATTCGCCCGATCTCGCAGCTGTACTAGTTCTAGGGCGTCCAGCGGATCCATGGGAGATGCGGAGATTTCGGTAATGAGTTCAACGTTTTCCTTGGCTGTAAGGCTGGGGATTAGGTTATAGAACTGAAAGATGAAGCCCACATTGTCACGTCGGTATCGCGTCAGTTTTACAGGATCGCTGGCGGTCAGCTCGTTGCCGAGGTAGAGCACCTGTCCCGATGATGGCACGTCCAGGCCGCCAATGATATTCAGCAACGTGGATTTGCCGCTGCCCGAAGCGCCTAGCAGCACCACGAATTCGCCGCGCATGAATTCCAATGTCACGCCGCGCAATGCCTGCACCGCGACGTCACCCATCTGGTAAGTCTTTGTCAGTTGATTGACTTGGAACACGGCAGTTGGCAAGCCTGCTGCCTCACCTGGGTTCATCGATTCCACTCGACATGCATAACGCCCAAAATCAGTACGCGGACAATCCCGTCGTCACCAGAAGAAGCGAAGGTTCGTTGGCCGACGCTGTGCGGCGAGTACAAACAGATTTGTTAACGCAACAAGCGACTGCGCAGCTGGGACCTGGTTGTATCGGCTGGAACAGTTCACTGATTAGGCGCCAAATCCGCACAGGTAGCCATAGAGTGCATTTACGGTGCCAAAATGTGCGCACAATTCATAAGAATTCAATCTTAAGACCTGTTGGTCATCGCAGAATTCATCGGGCTAGTCTTTGCTGTCAAACTTGCCGATCAGTGGCTTACCTAGCGGTAACAAGGCCTCGAGGTAAAGAATCCTATTGGGAATGGCTTTCTTGATTGCCTCACGATCGCCGGGTGGCAGTCTGTCTGGGTGATGAATCTCTTTCTGCAATCGGTCTGTTCTTCAGTAGTACCGCGGGGCATCGCTGTCGCGTTCTGCTCATCCGATGACGAGCGTCTTGACGCGGTACAAACGTACTGCTACAACTGGTACAAATGTACCGCATTGAAGGCGAATCATGGTTGACCGCAAACTGCTCTCAAAGGGCGAAATGGAAGTTGCCAGAGCCCTTTGGGAAATTGGCCCAGCATCGGTGCGCGAAATCCACGAACTTGTTTCACAGGACAAGGCCGTTGACGTGACAACGGTCCAGACGTATTTGCGTCGTATAGAAGCCAAAGGGTACGCAAAATCTAAACTCAAAGGTCGTGCCCGGATTTATGAAGCGAAAACGCGCGCCAAGACGGTGATCCGAGCATCTGTTGAAGACTTCGTCGACCGGCTTTTTGGCGGCGACACAACGCCATTGCTGGTGCATCTAGTCGAAGAAAGTGCATCGGATCCAGAGCGAATCGCACAGCTGCGTGAGTTAGTGGACTCGCTCGAACAGAAACAGAAGACGACCAAGGGCGACCCGACCAAGGACGACTCGACCGGCCGCAAGCGAAGGGACAAGTCGTGAGCGCTGATTCGATCATTGTTCCGTTGGCGTCGCAGGTTTGGCAAGTAACCCTGTTAGCCACCGTCGTCTGGTTCCTCTGTCGAACGGTGGGCAGGAATCGACCGCACGTTGCGCATGCCTTGTGGGCATTGGTTCTTCTCAAGTGTGTAACGCCTCCGGTCTTCACTAGTCCCCTCGGCATTTTTCCAAACCACGACGTTGTTGCAGGATTTCTATCGAATACTGATCCGGCACCCAAGGCGGTATTAATTCCCGACAGCCAGCTCAACCGTGCCTTGGAAATGCAAACTGCTGAGTCGGGGCCTGTTGCAACAGTTAGCGACGTAGTTGCAGTAAGCTCGGCGATTGACGCCCAGGCAGAACGCAAGCCATTTCACAAGACCATCGACTGTTTGAAAGTTTTGTTGCTAGGAACATGGGCGGCTGGCTCAATAGTGGTGGCGATGCGCATGTTCCGAAAGTTCTCACGACTTTCACGCGAGGTCGCCAGTCACTCCGTCGCCACGCCAGAATGGATAGATTTGGCTGTACGGAAACAGTGCAAGGTCCTCGAGCTGCGTCGTGTTCCAAAAATCGTCACTACCGATTGTGGGTTGGGGCCAGCGACTCTAGGTCTTTTCGCTCCAATGGTTTTACTGCCAAGGTGCCTGCTCGTGCCTTCGTCAAACCGGTCTGACCGCGAAATACGAGCCCAGGTGGAAATCATCATCGCTCACGAACTCGTCCATTGCAGGCGTGGCGATTTATTCTTTTCGCTGGTCCAAGCCTTTTCAGTTTGCGTGTGGTGGTATCACCCGATGGTCAGGCTAGCCAGTCGAATGCTCAGCCAAGAAGCCGAACGAGCTTGCGACGAAGAGACGATCGACGCACTGGACTTCTCGAGAGCTGCGTACGCGGGTGCTCTCTTGTCCGTTCTACAACACAAACAAACGCTTGGATTGTCTGTGCCATTGCCGGGGATTCGACCCCGCGACGTTACTCGAGATCGATTGGAGAGGATTATGAAACCTAGACCAAAAAGTCATCGTCGTTCCACAGTGTGGCTAACGATTTTGCTGGCGGGAGGGCTTTTGATCTTAACGTCCAGGCCAAACACCTCGGCTCAAGAGGCACGTGCGCCAACGTCTCCGAAGAATGGGCAAACGAGCGCGGGAAGTACCGCGGCAACAGCTAACATATCTGCTCGTAAACCGTCACAGTGGAAAAGTATTGATATCAGACGGCTAACGGCTTCGCCTCCGGATATCTACTCGGTAGATAAAGGCGACGTGCTTGGCGTCAGCGTGCCGGAAATTTTGCCTAACGAAAACAAAGGTTTTCCTATTACAGTTCTTGATGACGGCACGATTTCACTCCCTCTGCTGGATCCTATTAAGGTAGATGGATTATCCCTCGGGCAAATCCGAACACGGATAATCGACGAGTACAAAGCCGCACGCATCACCAAGAAGCCCTTTGACGTTTTTGTGACGCTCATCATGATGCGTCGTAGCAACGTCTTGGTTGGCAGGTTCGACGGCGGTTTGTCGTCTAAGATCAAGCGGATTGATCTAAAGGGAATTCATAGCGATGTGCTGCATGCACTTCAAGAGACAGGGGGAGTCCCCAAGAATCCGATCGAGTCAATCGTTATCGTTCGGGCGAAAGATACTAAACACGTCGAAACGCAAGACGTATTAAGCTGGATCAAGCGTGATCCGCCGCAAATCGAGAGGTTGATCCAAAGAAAGAACGGAGTTTTGCACCTAGATCAAACGATTTCGCCGACGCTCGACGAAGGCGATATGCTACTAGTTGTTCCTGAACGCTAGATGCTATTTCTGCGGAGACCGACAAGGTCTGTCTGGGCGTCAACTAATGAAGGGGGCAAGGGCCCGCTGCACGCATGCGTAGAATTAAATCTCCGTTATTCCGATGCCGTGCTCGCATGGTCAGTCTCATGCGAATCTCGGCCGTTAAGTCCTAGCGCCACCGTCCAAGCTTGCAGGGATTCGTCCGTATAGCCCACCGCAACGGTTGTGTACGACCTCACGTTTCCGAGGACATCTTGGTAGAGCGGCGGAAGGTCGATCAAGATCTGTTCGCGATCACCCAAGAGAAATCCGCGGGCTTTGCGGCTTGCATACTTCATCTGACAAGCGTGGCCGCGTCGAAAATTGCATGCGTCAACCGTTGATTGGATCGTCTCTCCGTGCCAACGTACCGTTATGAGGCGGCCATCGATGGCA
>DNPC01000015.1 GCA_003501565.1 Planctomycetaceae bacterium
CGGACCGTCCGCGCCTTCGAGTAGGTCTACACCAGCGACGCGCAAGCCGGTAATCTGTGCGGCTCGAATCGCGGCTTCACAATAAGTTTCGTCAAGAACTACCGGCTCAGTTCGGCCACCGCGATGAACGTTGGAACGAAATTCTTGCCCTGCGGCCACTCGTCGCATTGCCGCAACGACTTGATCGCCGACAACAAACGCTCGGACGTCTCTCCCTTTGCTCTCCGCGATGAACTTCTGAATCAGAACGTTTTGCTTTTGACTCTGTAGAAGCTCAACAATTGCTTCCGCTGCCCGGACGGTTTCAGCCAAAAGCACACCAATACCCTGAGTGCCTTCCAAGAGTTTGATAACAACCGGTGCACCACCAACGCGTTGAATGGCCGGTAACACGTCTTTCTTGTCAGTGACAAACGTCGTGGCCGGAATGCCGACATGGTGCTTTGCCAGAATCTGCAAGCTGCGTAGCTTGTCACGCGAATTCGATACGCCGCCTGATGTGTTGCAGCAGAAGATATCCATCTGCTCAAATTGGCGCAGTAGAGCAGTCCCGAAGTGCGTGATTGATGCGCCGATACGCGGTAATACTGCATCGTAGTCTGAAAGCTGTCTGCCACGGAAATACAAGTCCGGATCGCCCTTTTGTAGGTCGATTGCAAACTTGAGTGTATCGAGCACTTTGACTTTGTGACCACGTTGTTCGGCCGCTTCGCGGAGCCGACGGGTGCTGTAACAACGCAGGTTTCGAGAGAGAATGGCTAGCTTCATTGAGCTTGTTCTTTATGGAGTCGGTTCGATCCGAATTGTTCCAATCCGGCTGCGGATGTTTGTCAGTCTGAACTGCCGCTAGTCCGATTACGGCGATAGTGAGGCTCTGCTGAACCTCCCGGAGGTTTGGCTACTGTTTTGGCCGTCGCTTCTTCTTCGGTTTGCCGCCATAGTAGCTTTTGCCAGCATCAAGCAGAAAACGGCCGCGAAACGCTTCGCGACCTAGGAGCATACGAAACCGCATCTGGTTTCGGTCAGTCAACGTCAAATCGACTTTCCACTCTTGTCCAAGCAGCTTTAGCGCGGTCTGGATAACGTACCGTCGCTCGGCGGTGCCGTTGGAAGAGCGGATCATCCGCGAATCTGCGACAGGGGACCGGGCGGTGACGATGCGTCGATCACTCAGTTGAATCGGATGGACTTTGAATTCAACCCAAGGCTGACCATCTTGCTCATATTCAACGATATCGAAGGCGTGCAGACTGGACGAACGAGCGCCGCTATCGACCTTCGCCTTGATCCGACCAAGGTCCAAATCCGGCAAGGCGACCCACTCGCGCCAACCGATTGTTGGGAGTTTACTGTTGTCCAATTGAGGCTCCGTACTGCCTGCCACGTATCAGACTCGCGTTATGAGTATGATTGTGCAGGTGAATCAAAAGAGTGGTCTCCTTTTTGACGGCGGCCTGCCCTACCCTGCTTGTTCGCCATCCGTGATTCGCTCTGCAGTTGCAGCACGGCTTGGACGCGTGAAAATCACAAACACAACCACGATGAATATCGCCGCCGCGATCGAAAGTCCGGTGACGACTGGTTCAATCGTCTTGAGCCCCGTGAGCGCCGACAACGATTTGATACCAATCGCCGCCAGGCAAGCCAGCCCGACCGACGTCAAAGCCTCGCCAGCAATGACTCCTGACGAAAATAGTACGCCTCGATGCAGTACACCATCGTGTTTTTCAGGCGCATGGCCCCGAGAATAGAAGTGGGCAATTAACCCACCGATCAGAATTGGCAACGCGAGGCCAAATGGCAAGTACATACCGACTGCGATTGGCATCAAATAAGCGCGGAAGCCGATCTTGGATCGCTTCAGAAACTCATCGATGATTAGAATGACAAGTCCGACTAGCACGCCCCAGCCAACCATGTTCCAAGGTAACTCGCCCTCACCGGAAAAACTCTCTGCCAGTGACGCAAACAAGCCAGCTTGTGGTGCCGGTAGGTCCTTACCACCGATCCCGCCTTCGGTATTTTCGTGCAGCAGTGTCAGCACCGGTGCCATGACCAGGGCTGCGACAAAGACGCCGGCAACCTGCATGATCTGCTGGCGAAATGGAGTTGCTCCCACCAGCGACCCTGTTTTCAAATCGTTGCACACATCGCCGCTGGTACAGGCAATGCAGCAAACGATCGCTGCCACGCCCAGGGTGGCGACCATTCCGTCCATTCCTGAGTAATTGCAGACATACAAAATGCCCCCAGCGACCAACACGGCAGTAATTGTCATTCCCGAAACAGGGCTATTTGAGTTGCCGACCAGCCCCACGATGTAGCTCGCAACTGCCGTGAAGAAAAAGCCGAGCACTAGCATCACGACGGTCGTTAGCGCGGTCATCGGACCGCTCTGCGTGAATTGATAGTTGACAAACGCCAGCAATCCCACACACACGGCGAGTAGCGCCAAGATTGCCGTCGTTGGAATGTCGCGCTCTGATTGCTTATTGCTAGCTGGCGCACCGGTCAGGTTGTCACGTAAATGCGTGATCGCGGCCAGCAAACCGTGTCGTACCGAAATCAGTGATGCAAAGCCGCCCACCACCATGGCTCCAACGCCAACGTAGCGTATCTGTGTCGACCAAATTCCGTAGGCAGCATCAACGAAGTCTTTTTCAACCTCGCCGGCGCCGCCATAGAGCGGAATACCGACAAGCCAGGCTATGGCTCCACCTATGAAGATCAGGATGGCAACGTTCAAACGGACGATAAATCCAACCGCCACCAACATCGGCGATAGGTCGCCACCGATGTAGAACAATCGCGAGGAAGCGACCGCCGCGCCTTCTAGTGCACCGCTAATGATCCCCAAGAATTTGGCCGCCAAAGCAAAGGCGGCTCCAAGCACTCCACCGGCAATGAGGCTCACGCCGTCGCTAGAATCTTCTTGCTGTTCGTTCCCAGCCCGCAGGACGGCTGCACAGGCGATGCCTTCCGGGTAGGTCAGTTCATCGTTATCGACCACGAACACTTTGCGCATCGGGATCATAAACAAGATACCAAGCAAGCCGCCGGTAAATGCCACGATGGTCACCGACCAATAGTCGAACGCTTCCCAGTAGCCAATCAAGATCATGGCG
>DNPC01000385.1 GCA_003501565.1 Planctomycetaceae bacterium
CGACGAGCGCGAATCTTTGCAGCAACCATGTCTTATTATCCAATTACCAAAATCTAAGTTTAACTCTGATTATTCAGGAGGGCCTAGAACGGGATGTCGTCGCTAGCCATTCCGGGAGGCTCGCCGCCTCCGCTGGGAGCAGTTTCGTTTCCGCTGTCCGTATTTCCGCTCGAATAATTCTCGCGTGGGGCTGACGATCGGCTACCGCCGTCACGTCCACCAAGCAGTTGCATGCGATCGCATACAACTCGCAGCTTGTAGTTCTTTTGTCCGTCTTTTTCCCACGTGTCAAGCTTCAGCCGGCCTTCGACGAAAACTGGCGAGCCCTTGCTGAGGTATTCCGCTGCAACTTCCGCGGTTCGCCCCCAAAACGTTACGTCAACGAACGTGGTTTCGTCGACCCATTCCCCGTTCTGGCTTTTGCGGCGGTCGTTTACCGCCATGCCAACCTCTGTAACAGGTGTGCCACCGGGCGTATATCGCAGTTGGATATCGCGGGTGACATTTCCCATCAAGATAACTCGGTTGTAGCTTGCCACTGAAAATCTCCTTCGCGTCGGATACTCAGGCCAGCCAGCCGTGGTCCCTCGGCTTAACTAGTGCTCGAGGTCGCTTCGGCTTCTTCACTCTCGCCCTCGCCTTCTTCGGCAGCTCCAGTTCCAAGAGTGTGGGCAACGAGAGCGTCGATCAACCGCGGGTCAACCTTGGTTACCAGGTGCCGCATGATGTTGTCGTTGAGTTGGCAGGTACGGTTGAATTCGACCAGTTTCTGGGTGTCGAATTTGAAGTAGGTCAACCAGTATGTACCTTTGTTGTGCCCGTTGATCGGGTAAGCCAACTTGCGCTCTTCCCAAAGTCGGCTGGCAAGTATCTCACCACCGAGCTCAACGATCAGCTGTTGGACTTCTCCGGAGACTCCACCTGGATCCCGGTTGTACCTATTGCTGTCGAAAAGGAAAAAGCATTCGTAACACTGCGTAGCCAAGTTTCCGAACTCCCGTCAGGTTTCAATCAAACCTTGTGTGTTGCTGTATGGGTGGCCTCTTCGAGGCCACGTTGGATTTCGTGGGTGCACCAATCAGTTGTGCTGATTCATGCAATGCGAGATACCTTCGGCAAGCCAGTCTTCGATCGCAGCAATCGCTGCAACAATGGCAATGTCGACGGTCTCACGTTGTTCCTTGTTAAATTTCCCCAAAACGTAGTCGGCGGTATCCCAACCAGGTGGCGTCTGGTCGATACCTACCCGCAGGCGACCTATTTCTTGGGTACCAAAGACGCGTAGGATGTCTGCTAATCCCTTTTGTCCTCCCGCTGAACCCTTCGCTCGGGCGCGAAGCTTTCCGCACGGGAGGCTGAGGTCATCGCAGACGACCAAAATGTCTTCAGTGGCGTCTATCTTGTAAAAATCAGCGGTGGCTTTCACGCATCGACCGCTGTTATTCATGTAGGTTAGTGGCCAAAGAAGCAAAGTGCTTTGTCCACCAATGTTTGTCTGGGCGTGGTTGCCTTCAAACTTTGTCTTCGCTTTCGGGGCCAAATGCTTTTGGCCGAGTTGCTCGAGAATCTCGAAGCCGACGTTGTGTCGCGTTCCGATGTATTTTTGACCCGGATTGCCGAGTCCAACCACCATCTTCAACGCAGCACTCCTGCCTGCACCCCAAGGCTACTCGCCGCCCTCTTCATCATCTTTGCCCTTGCTAATCACCTCAGGCTCTGCACCGGTTTCACCGAGGTCTTCTTCGGCGGCATCGGAAGCACCCGCAGGTTCACTGACTTGAACAATGGTGTCGCCGCTGGTTGGGTTGACGAGCTCTGCACCGCTGGGAAGCTGCAGATCGGATCCGTGGATCGCGCCGCCCATTTCGAGCGACGAAACATCTACCGTGATCTGTTCAGGAATCTCGGATGCTGAGCACGACAATGTGATTTCGTGTGCAGTAACCGCCAGCATACCACCGGCTTTCACGCCAGGAGCCTCGCCGTGTACCTCGAGAGGAACCGTTACTTCGACCTTTTCGGACTGCGATACTCGCGTGAGGTCGACATGGAGGACATCACTGCCGAATGCGTCCCATTGGACTTCGCTGATCAGGGCAGTATCGCTAACCGCACCCTTGAGTGCTATAAGCTTCACTCCGCCATGGATCAAGTTGTGAATCGCTTTTGTGTCTCCGCAAAGGTTCACATTGTCTTCGCCGTGGCCATACAGATTCAAAGGCGTCTTGCCTTCGCCACGCAGGCGGCGACACGCAGCGGACCCAAGTCCCTCGCGCTTTTCGACAGTAATCGATTCGGTACTCATTCCAGACTCGTGTAAGCTTCAGTTATTCTGCTAGTAGCGGTCAGAATGACCGCAACAATTTGTTGATTGTATTGGGTGCAAGCCCGGCGGAGACGCCCGCGGGATTGCTGCTGGATATTGGAAAACGGGCAAGTATCCCAAAACGCCCGGTTCTTTCAAGAGCAACTGAGCTGATTAATTACTGGGGGAATATTCGTCGTAGTTGAGCTTGTGCTGGCTTGCCGCCTGCCAGACGCCGAGTAGCATGGTGGCCTGGTTGAGCGGCGTTTAGGCCACGCCGCTTTTGGGCTACCCGCTGCAATACTATTGCTTGGGAACGCCAGAGTATCTGCTAGCTAATCACGAAACCAAACGGTAAATGGCGAAGAAAAAGAAAGCCACGCTTCAGTACATTGAGCCGATCGGCGGCCGCGTTCTGGTTCTTAAAGACGAACCGAAGCGAGAGACGAAAGGCGGGATTGCTCTGCCGGATGCAGCTGAAATCCCAACGATCACAGGGCGGATCGTCACGATTTCTCGCCAAGTGCACTACGACGACGAATTACCGCTGCGTAACTACGACAAAGTTCTCTTTCATCCCAAAGATGCCGTTCCAGTCGACTTTGAGTCCGATAACCAGCTGTTCGTGGTACCGGTCGAAGATATTGTGGCCGTGTTTCGGAAGGACAAGCCGGAAGACTTCGATTGATCGATGAAGGGCTGATCCAGCCGGGACTTACCAAGCCGGAGCATCTAGCCGCCAACGGGCAACGTAAGCGAAGATAACTGAAAAAGCCGAATTAGCCGACGATGATTTGGCTGATAGACGGATTAGCTGCCGGGTGGGCGAAACATTTCGCTGATCGACTTGTGGTGGTGGATTCTCTTTATCGCCTCAGCTAACAGGCTGGCGACCGATACGACTTGAACGCTGTCGAGCCGCTTCTCCGGAGGGATTGGTACTGTGTTCGCGACGCACAGCGACTTGATTGGGGCCTCGCGGATTTTGTCGATGGCGTCTCCGCACAGGACACCATGAGTAGCGGCCAAGTGAATTTCCTTGGCTCCGGCTTCGTGAACAAGCTGGGCAGCACCACAGATTGAGCCAGCGGTGCTGATCATATCGTCGAACATCAGGCAGACCTTACCCTCCACCGGGCCGCCGATAATGTTCTCCTGTTTGGTTTCTAGGGCGCTTGAGCGTCGTTTATCAACGATCGCTAGTCTGCCGCCGAGGCGTTTGGAGTGACCAATTGCACGTTTGATGCTTCCTTCGTCGGGGCTCACAACCACTATGTCGTCTTGGGGATGCCCCATTTGTTCAAAGTAGGCGTTGAGTACCGGTGCAGCGTAAAGGTGATCAACGGGCACATCAAAAAAACCTTGGATCTGAGGTGCGTGCAGATCCATGGTAAGGACGCGATCGGCGCCAGCGCGGGCGATCATGTTCGCGACCAGTTTGGCCGTAATCGGTACTCGGCCTTCGTCTTTGCGGTCTTGTCGAGCGTAGCCAAAGTATGGGATCACTGCGGTCACGCGAGCTGCGCTGGCTCGTTTGCAGCTGTCGATCATGATCAACAACTCGAGCAGATTGTCGTTCACCGGCGGACAAGTCGGCTGGAGCAGAAACACGTCACGACCGCGGACATCCTCGTCGATTTTGCAGAAGTTCTCGCCATCGGGGAACTTACCAAGCGTCAATGAACCAAGGTCCAGGTGGAGCGCGCTGCAAATGTCTTGGGCGAGTTCCGGGTTGGCTTGTCCGCTAAGAATCTTCAGTTCACGCATGTTTGCTGAATGCAGTTGGTTGAAAAGGCGGCTAGGACTGTTGGTAATGCAGTTGGATTGCTGAGGACGGAGATGTCACGATCGGGGAATCACGGCCGGAAACTCTAGGGCGGAAATTCTCGGGTGGGCAGTAGTTCCGCGTGGCCTGTCGGCGGGGAAGAACTGCGTTTTAACCAGCAGTGTAATTCATTTTCCGCATCTCAGCTTCTACCAACGTGAGCTCGTCAACTGTGTTGATGCTCAGCGATTCGCAGGCGGTTAGGACCGGTGCTGCATCGACCCGCTTACTGGCCTTGAGCAGAATTTCGGGGCAATCGGTCAGGTAGTACTCACCTTGGGCGTTATCGTTACTTAAACGGCCAAGGGCCCACTGGAGAGCGTGACTGTCAAACAGATAGGTACTCATGTTGACTTCGCGGATTTTCAACTCTTCTTCGCTCGCGTCTTTCTGCTCGACGATCCGCGCGAACTTGCCACTTTCACCACGCACGATTCGGCCCAGTCCCGTTGGGTCATCTTTCTCAAGAGTGCCAAGCAGGCAGGCGTATTCCTCTTGCGTGAATTTTTGTAACAGTTTCGAGATTGAGCTGGGCTGAATCATGGGCGAATCACCGGCGACCACCAACACGGGTCCGGTATGCTGGGCCAATTGCGGTTGGCATACGCGGACCGCATGCCCGGTGCCGAGCTGTTCGGTTTGGTCGGCAAAGCCTACGCCAGCGCGGCTCGCAAGCTCTTGCTTGACGTCGTCGGCGCGATAGCCGACCACTACGATCGACTTCTTGATTCCAGCTTTTTCGAGCGAATCCAAGACCCAGTGAATCATTGGGCGACCCAAAGCTGGAAAAAGAACTTTCGGGAGGTCGCTCTTCATCCGCGTGCCTCTTCCGGCAGCTAGGACAACAGCTAGTGGCTCATTCATGGCGAGTTTCGAACCTGACAATCAGAAAAGATGTAGCTTGTCTTGAGAAGTGGTTTACCCGGCTAGCGAACAACGCGTCGACTGGTTGCTGTCGCATTGAGCTCGACTAGTTGCTGTTGCATTGAAAGCTGATGCTCGTTCGGTCGCTTCGCGCGGTTTCCCTAGTCGTTCGCCGAAGCGTACAAGCAGGTCAGCTTCCCGTTGCCCGGTCATCCGGGTTTCCGCTCTGGGCGTTTCCGCTCTGGGGTCTGCCGCTCCCGCGAGGCCGCCCATATCTTGGCAGACGCTTGCAGCCTTGGCCAGTGGCCCCACCCGCAATCGATAGCAGCAGGTTTGGGCGAGGCAAAGCTCACAAATGGAAATACTTCAGACATTGACCAAGAATGGTGCCGACACTACCCTACTCTCCCCTAGGGACGGTTTGTCCCTGTGACGTTGGGGACGGTTAGTCCCTGAGATGTGTTGTACGAATTGATTCACAAAAGATGAGACCGCAAAGGATATTCCATGCCAGGTTCTGAACGTCGCCGAGAGTTGCGTCGCCGCCGCCATCGAAAGAAGCAAGTCGCTCGTCTGTTAAAGCGAGCTGGCAGTGATTCTTCGGCCAAGGTGAAAGTAGCAGAGAAACTGCGGAAACTAACGCCCGGCGCCGAAGTTCTGATCGCTGCGCACAAGCTAGAGGGTTAGGCTCGGGCCGCTGGCACTTCGCCGGAAGTTCGATTCCCGCTCCGAACGGAACCCCCGTCCGATTCACTCTCTAATCTCCCGTCGCGATCCTAGATACCGCCCGGGGCTTGGAAATCCGCGTAATCATCGAACTCGCTGTGGCGTTCGGGGGCACGGTCGCGGAATCTCGTAAACTCTTTCTCCCAAGTTAACGGTACTTCACCGATTGGGCCGTTACGCTGCTTGGCGATGATGATTTCCGCTTGTCCGGCATACTGGGCTGCTTCGTCACCGCGGTGGAAATACTCTTCCCGGTGGACGAACATCACTACGTCCGCATCCTGTTCGATTGCACCGGATTCGCGAAGGTGGCTCAGTTTGGGTTTGTGGTCCTTGCCCTCTTCTGCCTGGCGGTTCAGCTGAGCAAGGCATAGCACCGGAACCCTTTGTTCTCGAGCGAGTCCCTTAAGGCGACGCGCGATTTTCGCGACTTGTTCTTGCCGCGGATCTTTGGAATTGTCAGGTTCAATCAGTTGCAGATAGTCGATTACGATTAGGCCGAGTGATTTTTCACGCGACTTGATACGACGCGCGACGGCTGAGATTTCGCTCACCGATCGACTGGGAGAGTCGTCAACATAAAGCGGCGCATTGCTGATTTCGACCGCTTTCTCGACCAAGCGTTTCCGGTCATCTTGACTGATTGTCCCGTTGCGAAGCTGGTGGCCGTTGACGCGCGCGACCGAACACAGCAGGCGATCGGCGAGTTCGATACCGGACATTTCTAAGCTGATGAAAAGTACCGGAGCGCGTCCGAGCAGTGAGACGTTTTCAGCCACGTTAAGCGCAAAAGCTGTCTTCCCCATACTCGGACGAGCCGCCAAGATCACGAGCTCGCCGTCATGCATTCCGCCGCACATGGCGTCGTATTCGGCGAAGTGCGTGTCGACGCCACCGACGGCATGGGTGCCTTTCATCCGGGCGTCGATTCGCTCCATCGCGCTGGTTAGCAGATCGCGGATGGATTCGGCGGATTGACTGCTTCGTTCATCCTGGATTTGGAAAACGCGCTGCTCGGCTTGGCTGAGCAGTTCCTTTGCGTCCGAAGACTCGTCATACGCGTCGCGTAGGATGCTGGTGCCCGCTTCGATGAGTTTTCGAAACGTCGCTTTGCTACGCACGATTTCCGCGTAGTAGACCGCGTGTGCAGCATTCGGAACACTGTTGGCCAGTTTCGCCAGGTAGGCGCTGCCACCGACGGTTTCGTAGTCCCCAGCTTTCTTGAGGATATCCACCAGCAGCGTCACGTCGATCTTACGGCCGCTATCGACCATGTCCGTCATGTGACGGTACAGGATGCGGTTAGCGTCGTCGTAAAAGTCGTCGTAGCGAAGGATCATCACCAGATCATCGCAAACGTCTGGCATTAGCAAGATGCTGCCCAGTACAGCGATTTCGGCGGAAATGTCGCACGGTGGTGTGCGGTCCAGAATCGGCTGCGCGCGTGGTGCTTCGTCCTTGCGCCAACGTTTTTGTCTGCCTTCCGGGGCGGTAGCCATTGTTCACTCCGTTGTGATTTCTGCTCAGGACTTGTGATCAGGACTGAGCCTGTAAGGGATTCGGCCAATGTGGATGTGCTACAGCAGCCACGCTCGCGCTTTCCGTACTTGCCCGCGTGCGAGCGGATCGCTGCGGCGAACCTTTGTTGACGCTGAAAAGCACCGTCGCCGCACGGTGACGGAAGGCAATACTTGCGTTTGCCCGGGAGCCATCTAGCGTGCGGCGGCGAATCCACCAAGTCTACCCAGCTGCGGCCTGGGGCGGAATGTACAACAAGATCGGCACGCCTTGAATACGGGCACCAGATTCTGTGATGCCGAAGGGCTTTAGGCGGATCGGTCCGTAGCCGAGATCGCCTGGAGTGATTTCAACCGAAGCGCTGGGACCATTGACTGTGGAAATTTCGTCAGATTCGTGCGACAAACCAACTTGCCGAGCACCGGGCATTTCAATCTTGATGGCCAGCGGTTGGTCAGGTGAGTTGATCGTGTAGCATTGACTTGCGCCAGGGACTCTTAACTTTGCCGGCGACGTGTCGCCAGTATCGATCGTCGGTAGTGGTCCTGGCGACAGCGCTAGCGAAGTCGTGACTTGGTGGGTTCCAGCCATGGAGATGGCAATTGGCCAGTCACTGCGTTGTCCCAGCGGATCGTCCGAAGCGAGACGAATCGTCAATTCGTGAAAGCCGTCGGAAAACGAACGCATCCGGAGGTTTACACGTGGTTGGACGCGCCCGGTTTTGGGGTTCTTTCCGTCCGATAGGATGCTGATGACTTTTGCGGGCAAGTGCTCGCTGCGCTGTGCAAGCGGCGTTTCACTGCGCTGCCAATCTGAAAAGCTATTGTGTTTCGGCGTAAAGGTCAGGTTGATTGTCGTCGATTTTTCAGTCTTGATTAGTTGCGTCGGTGAGTCGAGGTCGAGTTTGGGGGCATGCGAAAATGGCTTGCAGAGTGGATCACCGACGATCAGCAGCTGGTAGGGGCTGGTTACGCCTAGGTAAAACGCCTCGGCCAAGCTCGCTCCTTGCGCGTAGTGGACGTACATCTGAGGGTGCGGGAATTTGGGCTGGAGTGAGTAGGGTTCCGTCACCGTACCACTGCTACCAGCCGCACCTGCTTCTAAGAATCGCGAGAGCTTTGTTTGGGAGCTGGACGCCATCATGCCGCCATAACTAGTCAGGTTGTCAACGATGGCTCCTGCCGCCAGCTTGCTGCCCGAAGTACTCCAGTTGAGCGTGGCTGCCCCAAGCTGGGCCCCGAGGACGTTTTGTGCATTTTGGGGCAAAGCGGTTTTGATGATTTCGGCTCCAAACCCAAGTTCGGTCAGTTGTTCTACGGCGGCGTTGAAGCTGGGGGCCCGCGTCGTAGAGCGAACGTCGCCGGTGGATGCAAAGTAAAAACTGCCTTGCGGGTGTGTGTAATCCGCCGTACTCGCCCGAGCCAGGCACTTGATGGCATCATCAAGCGAGCTGCCTTGCCCTCGTGTAACGCCCAGCACGACGCTGAGAAGGTAGCGGAAACCGAGCTTCGGATCTCGTACTGGAACACCGTTTGGAGCAAAGGCAACACGGGAGCTAAAGCCACGGGCGGCAGTTTGACCAGCGCGGCTGGGTGTAAGCGCTAGTTCACTGACTTGGAATTGTGCTTGGTCTCGGATCGCGTCGAGTCGACGGTCGCCGGCGGTAAAGTCTGCGAAGGTCCAGCCAAGTTGGATTGCACGATCGAACATGGCAAGAGATTGTTCCCCGTTGCCGGCAGCAGCATATTCGGCAGCCGCGAGGTAAGCCAGTGGGAATTGATTCGGATACTCAGTCAAGAGTTGACTGGTTAGCTCGGCCGCAGTTTCATGTTCGCCGGCAACAACTTTGTCCAAAATCGCCTTCCACTTCTCTTTCGTCAATTGACCGGCTGGCGAACTGAAGAGGGCTTCGATCGGTCGTGGTGCGTAACGGTTGGCAAGAAAATCGACGTAGGTCGGATCGTCGCGGAGCACAAACTGATAAAAGAATGTGAGCGAATTGATCGAAGCTACTTTGGTTATGTACTTCGGCACTTCGCCCAATTTGTTGATGTGGGGTGTGACATCAATCGCAGTCGGAAAATCGGCAGAGTAAGCGATGCACTGGATGTGGTCGCCGATCTTTCGTTCTTCGATCGCCTTAAGCGTTGGAAGTAGTATTTTTGTGCGAAAGTCATCCAGCGAAGCCGTCTCTGAATTCGGGACTTCGTCCAGGAGCACGACGTTGGTGCTGGGGATAGATCGGAGCGCGATATAGTAATTGGCCAGCGTCCGCGACTGGAGTGACTGGGCGTTAACAACCACGACAACATCGGACGAGGCCAGCCCAGCAACCGCCTGGGTGGCATGCGCTGTTAGGAAAGCAAAAGCCGCGACCGCTACTCTTAACATCGCCACCCGTAACACCGCCACACGTAACACCG
>DNPC01000486.1 GCA_003501565.1 Planctomycetaceae bacterium
CTGAAAGTGTTTCGATTCGCAGCAGCGATGATAGACTTGAGCCGGCTCGCGCGACGGTGACTTCGTGCTTTTTGACAGTGGTTTCGCCGCTCGATGCATCACCGTCCGGACTTTCAGCTTCGTCGATCAAAAAGATAAAACTCTTACCTTCTTCTTGAACTACAGCGTCCATCGGCACAAACAGGCCGGGAGAAGAATCGCCGTCGGATAGGTCCACGCGCACCAAATCACCGGGCCTAACCATCCAATCAGCGTCACGACTGATGAGAACTTTATCGCCACGCCAATTGCCCGGATCATTGTCGCTCGTCTTTAGCTTGCCAACGATAAGATCTTGCTGAGGATCGAAACTATCATCGTTTACGACTACCTCTTGGAAGTTCCAATTACCGAGAAAAGGAATTCGTGTTGTCGCTCGCTCAACGCTCATCCGCTCCACGCTAACGGTCCGGTCGGGAGGGAGATTCTGGTCAATTGTCAGGTCGGTCACGCGCCAGACAAAATCACCCTCCGCGTCCTGATAGATCGCTTCATCGGGGGCATACAGCTTGCCTTCATCGGCACCTGGGAGAAAGCTAAAGTCGAGTTTCCAGGTTTGATCGGTAACCGGCAGTCCGGCCAAATTCTCGCCGTCTGGCATAAGGTTCTTTTCGTTGAGCATCAACAATGTCAACGTGTAGGTCCGCGTCTGGGGATCAGCAGTTGGATCAACCAGGTACAGGAAGCCACTTTTTTCTTCCCCATCTGGGTCCGCATACTGACTAATCAGCTCCACCGGAATCCGCTGGCGTTTGCGTAATCGACGCGAGTCCTCTGCA
This sequence comes from Planctomycetaceae bacterium, assembly GCA_003501565.1. Taxonomy (GTDB): domain Bacteria; phylum Planctomycetota; class Planctomycetia; order Pirellulales; family Pirellulaceae; genus Aureliella. The sequence goes on from DNPC01000486.1 coordinate 819, forward strand.
GAGACTTCAAGTTCGATCTTGATCGGATCCATCATCTGAACGGTAGCAACTGGCTTCCCCGGACTAACGACGCTACCGGGGACAACGGATACGTCTGCAATTTGCCCGTCAAAAGAAGAGTAGAGTACGCAATCGTCTAAGTTGCGCTGAGCATCTTCGACGGCTTGCTTTGCCTGTTCGACCTGGAGTTTCGCTGCCTGCCATTCAGCCTGTTTGGCATTCATCATTGCCTCCAGCTGTTTGATCTGCGACTCCGCGTTCTCTTTCCTGGCCTTGTCCCTGTCCACATCGGCCTTCGCACCAGCATCCTGTGCCTCAAGACGTTCACTGCGGCCCAGCTCCGTTACCGCGAGGTTTAGTTCAGCCTTAGCCGCTCGCATCTGAGCCTGTAAGCTTTCGTCACGCTCGATCTCAATCGCAACCACATTCTGTTCAGCCCGCGACACTTCCGCCTTGGCCGTCTCGAGCTGCAAGCTGTAGCGTTTACTCTCCACTCTGGCGATTGGTGTGCCTTCAATCAACACGTTTCTATTTTCGTCGAGGATGCGCCCTTGGATGTCCATCCCCGGTTCAATGACCCACTCGACACGTCCGTTGACTTCAAAACCAATCTCTTCGGTCTTCCAAGAGGCGGCGGATGCAGAGACCTTGGCCGCAGATGGAGGCAGAGTCTTGACTAGTGTCATTACCTCAACCGGGCGCGGTGCCTTCCGAAGGTCACCTTCTATCGATTTGTTGCCGAAGCAACCAGCTAGAGCCACGAGGGAAATGACGGAAGTAATACGTATTGATACGAGGCGTTTTCTTAACATGCTGCTGCTTGGCGTTTTGCGCCGCGAAAGAGTCAATATGACCAACTAGTTCTCGTGCGTGCGATTGCTCACCTGTGAAACGGTAGCGGTTAGGGAATCAATTATGGATTCCCACGTCGATCGAGCTAGGCCGATTGCAACGCGCCGATTATTCATACTCGCATTCTCAGCTCGATTATGCCGACAACTCCACATGTGCACTGGGAACCGATGCGGTCAATATGCGCGGAAATGAGCCGAATAGCGATAGGAATAGCTATATGTCGAACACTAGATCGGCAATTTTGACCGCTGCCGCAGCCATTTCAATGGCGATGACCGGCTGCGCCCCCCTGAAACACTGGTGGCACAACGACTTTAAGGTAGGGCCCAATTATTGCCGCCCGGGCGCACCTGTTGCTGACCAATACCGAGATAGCCCAGCGGAATCTATCCAACCCGAGGTTGCGGTTGAGGCTCAGTGGTGGCATGTCTTCCAGGACCCAGAGCTCGATAGGCTCATCCAACAAGCCTACGATCAGAATCTTACCCTCAAGGCAGCCGCATGGCGAATTACGGAAGCTAGGGCGATTCGCCGGATTGCCGCGGCCAGTCTCTTACCGCAAAGTCAGACTGCATACGGCCAATACGCCCACACGCAGAACAGCCGCAATGCTGGAGCCGCGTTTCCAGGATTGCCGATCACGATCGACGATTGGACAACCGGACTCGATGTCGGCTGGGAACTAGATGTTTGGGGCAGAATTCGCCGCAACGTCACAGCAGCGGACGCGCAAGTATTGGCGGCTGTTAAGGACTATGATTTTGCGGTCGTATCGCTGCTTGGAGAAGTGGCATCTGCATACATCCAAATCCGATCAATTGATGAGAGACTTGAGCTCGCCAGAAAGAACGTAAAGCTTCAGGAAGGAAGCCTTGATATCGCCACGGTGCGATTTAATGAAGGTCGCGAACCCAAGCTTGACGTAGTACAGGCAGATTCCAACCTAGCTGCGACTCAAGCGCTGATCCCTCAATTGGAGTTGGCTCGAAGGCAAGCCCACAATGCTCTTGCACTACTGCTGGGTATCCCAGCCCCCGACTTCGAAGTGTTGCCGCCCGGCAAGATTCCTGTGATCCCAACGGAACTGCTTGTTGGAATCCCGGCAGAACTACTTATGCGCCGACCCGATATTCAGTCGGCTGAACGGCTGATGGCTGCACAATTCGAGCAAATTGGAATTGCTCACGCCGATCTTTATCCGACGTTTTCTCTGTCAGGAACGCTGGGCTTACAGTCTGCACAATTGAGTTCGCTTTTCAACGGCCAGAGCTTTGCCGGTACGATCGCTCCTGCCTTTCGGTGGAACGTGTTGAACTACGGACGTCTTCGTGATGCGATCCGCGTAGAAGAAGCTCGATTCCAACAGATAAAGTGGGATTTCCAAAATAAGGTTCTGGATGCCCAGCGCGAAGTCGAAGATGGCATCGCGGAATTCATTAAGCTGAACGAGCAGTACATCTTTACCTCGAAGCAGGCCGATGCAAATGACGAAGCAGTAGAGTTGAGCCTCGCCCTTTACAAAGAGGGCAAGCAAGACTTCGGGCGCGTATTTGTCGTGCAGTCAACGTTGGTCCAAGCTCAAGATCAAGTCGTTACGCTCAAGGGTAACATCGCCCAAAGCGTGATCAAGACTTACAAGGCGCTTGGCGGCGGATGGGAAGTGCGGATGAGTGGCGGACCACAGGTTTCGTTTGAGGAATTCTTCCCGGACGGCGTTGTGCCGTCAGATCTACCTATCATGCCAGAAGATATTGACGCCCTGGGAACTGTCGAAGCAGCAGAGCCTCTTGAGGCCGAGGTACTATCGTCAGATCAGACTGTTGTTGAAGGTAGTTAGTCCATTGAACCAGTTCGGCGTGTCATGAACCACTCAGGGGTATCAATGTGTTGCACTCGCTTGTTCTCGGGACTTTCTTGACCTTTCTGACCATCGCCTTGCAATCGCTGGGAACGGTTTGGTGGATAGGACGCCTTCGGCCCAACAAAAAGACTCAACTAGATCGTGTTCCTAATCGGTTGCACTCGATCAAGATCTTATGCTTAAGCGGATGCTTTCTACTGCTTCTGCATATCCTGCAAGTCACCATTTGGGCGATCATCTATTTTTTTGTTGTCGGCAAACAGGAATTCTCGTCGTTCGAAGAATGCTGCTACTTCTCAGCTGTGACATTCACCTCGCTGGGTTTCGGGGATGTCGTTATTTCCAGCAACTGGCGATTGCTCAGCACAGTGCAGGCGATGGTCGGCTTATTCGTGTTCGGCTGGAGTTCAGCGCTTATCTTTGCAATTGTCCAAAGAATGCTGGCCGTTGAATTCATAGGCTCACATCCCAAGCCTGCTTACACACGTAGCATGGACACCTAGAATCTTCCGAACTAAACCCTGCACCAAAATTGCAGAGTCGCTGAGATAACGGCGTTCGTCGTGCTTCCGGGAGGGGCGCGGCGAGCCGGATTTCGAGAATGCAAACGCGTCCAGACAACAAACTTAAGTTGTGCTGAGCAGCTTCAGCACGGCATGTTGTCGGTGCGATTCGGCTCGATCTAGTGGAGTTTGTCCGCTGGCATCTTTGAGTGTGGGATCTGCACCAAATTTCAACAGGACGCGGACAGTCTTGGTGTCGCCATGGGTGCATGCTTCATGCAGCACAGTCCGCCAGTGCTCATCCAGAATGCCTACCAATTCCGGACGACGTGTCAGAACTTCTGTGACTGTTCTGGAATCAAAGCTGTAGGCAGAACGAAAAAGTTCCAGCACATCGCTGTCAGTTGAATCGATCAGGTCGTCGACAGCGCCGTGTTCAACCAGCATTCGACAGATGTCTTTGTGCTTGCGTTGCCCGGCGAAGTGAATTGGATTGCCCGCATCAGTCGTCAGGCTTGCTCCGCGCTCAACCAACAGCGTCGCAACCTCGAGATGACCACGATAGGCGGCAAACACCAGCGGCGTCCAATCACCATCGTCAGATGGACCTTCTATGTCGGCTCCATATTCGAGCAACAACGCAGCGACTTTGGTTTGCCCTCGACTGGCAGCTACATGCAGTGGAGTGAGATTTTTCGCATCGCGAACGGAAACTAGCGCCGGGTCATCGTCGAGAATTCTTCGAACCGCATCAACATCTCCGTGGAACGCCGGCGCAAAGATTGGGTGGTTTGCCATTGGGCACCTTTGTTGTTGCACTGACACCACAAGCCCTTACGCCCAAACCAAATGTCCTCAGTCCTATTGGACTCTGCTAACTGCGAACAGGCCGGCCAGCGTTATCGGTTTACGGCCGAAGCGTAGCAGGGTCAGACAGGCTGGGCAACTAAGAGGCGTCCCATCCGGCCACGGTTTGCTCAGCAACGGCCAGTGATAGCGTCATTCCGTTTCCACCAACGCCGTTTACAACTTCTACACCTGGGAAAACTTCACGACCGTGATACAGTCCAGCAAAGTTCTTGAGGTAGACACCTGACCAGCGCGAGCTGATTGTAGGCCGGGCTATGGATAGTATCTTGCCGATTTCGCGAACGATGAGATCGTCAATTTCCTGGCTGTTGAACGGAGTAATGTCATCCCCGTATTCGTGAGAATCACCAATGATAAGCTCACCACCGGGTGCTTGAGACGCCATCACGTGGATGCCGAACCGGTCAAGTTCAGGGGTTTGCTCTGCAACTCTGCTGCGAACATGATGAATCGAAGGACAACCATCGAAGGCCGGGTAGTGTCTTAATGTCAAGCCGCTAGCAACATGCGGCCCAAGCTCCCACCCATCAGGTTGTGCAACAGTGCGCATCATCTGAAGCTTGCACTTCTTCAGTGACGCTGAGGCGAATTCTTGAGGCAACAGTGCTTCGAAATCCGCGCCACTGCAGACAACGATTTTGTCAGCCTCAAAATCTTCTCCACTAGCAGCGACTGCGCGGCCAGGTTCGACTTTGGTGATGGTCGTGCCAAATCGAAATTCTACACCGGACTTTTGCTCGAGATACTCGACCAGATCATTGATCGCCTGCGGCGGATAAACGCGAGCTTCGGTTTCACTGAACAGTCCGCCTTGTAGGTTGTCGCGAGCAATGTGCGGCGACTTGTCCAAAACCTCTTCGGGGGACAGCAGTTGCAGGCGCAGTCCCGGCGGCTTGCTTGCGTAGAACTCTTCGAGTACTCGCATCTCATCTTCGTGGTGAGCGACGAAGATCGAGCCACACGGCTGGACATCAATTTGCCCTGCACACGACAGTTCATCCCAAATCTCGCGGGCCCGGAGTGCAAGCCGCTGGCCATCGCCTGTCGATTGCCCAATGGGCCAGAGCATGCCAAAGTTCCGGATGCTTGCTCCCTGTGGTCGTTGACTTCGTTCACATACTAGGACGCGCCGCCCAGTTTT
>DNPC01000382.1 GCA_003501565.1 Planctomycetaceae bacterium
GGCGCGGACATCGATATCCCAGGTGAAGCGTTTGTTATTGATGGAGCGGGTAAAGTCGTAATGCCCGGTATCATCGATACACACAACGCCGCTGGGATGAGCCAAGCCAATGAACAGGCATCGGTGGTTCCTTTCCTGTCGGTGGTGGATTCAATCGATCCGATTGCAAGCTACTTTGAAGAATGTCGTCGGAACGGCATCACGACGGCTTCGGTCGTCCCAGGAAACAGCACGCTGATCGGCGGCAAGGCGGCAATCGTAAAGACGGCCGGAGCTTATGTGAACGACATGCTCGTTCGTCGCGATTCGGCACTCAAATTATCACTGCGTCCGACCAGTGGTAGTCGCATGAGCCAAATGGCTCAGCTAAGAAAGGAACTCGACGCCGCTAAGAAGGCCCTTGAAAAAGAGGCTGAAAAAGAAGCTGAAGAGAAGGCAAAGGCGAAAGAGGCAGCCAAGAAGAAAGACGGCGAAAAAAAGGAATCTGACGGCAAAGACGGCGAGGAGTCAGATGATAAGGATGGTGAAGAGGAAAAGAAGGAAAGCGGTGACGAAGAATCCAAGGAAGGGGAATCCAAAGCGGCCACCAAGGGCGACTCTGAAGAGAAGCCAGCTGAAAAGAAGGATGAAGGTCTTGAAGCACTTAAGTTAGTTGTCCAGGGCAAGTTACCCGTTTACATCTATTGCCAAGTAGCCATGGACGTGGTCGCTGCCAATAAGTTGGTCGATGACTACAAAATGGATGCGACATACGTGCTGGGCCAAGAGTGCTATCCGGCGGCGAAGATGTTGGCTAGCAAGGGCGTTACCGTCATTCTCGATCCAACTCTTGTGTATTGGAAAACGAATCCACGCACCCGTGAAGACGAAAAAATCGAGCTCCCGAAGATCTATCGTGAGGCGGGCGTACCGTTCTTATTCCAAGTTAGCGATTCGGGCCGGCGCAGCACGCTTGGCACTAGCTATTTCTGGTATCAAGCCGCGACGGCAGTCAAATATGGGATGAGTGAACAAGAAGCACTCGCCGCACTCACGCTCGAGCCAGCCAAGCTGCTCGGATTGGAAGATCGCCTCGGTAGCATCGAAGTCGGCAAGGAAGCGGACTTGGTCGTGTTGACCGGTGAACCGCTGGACATCAGCACTTGGGTCGAAACGACCATTGTTGATGGCGAAGTCGTCTATCGGCGTGACGAAGATCAAAAGCTCAAACGACTCCTGTCTCCGGAGGTCGAATAGTCTATGAGCGGATACCACGATCGTAGCTCGCAATTGCGAAAGGCCTTTGTGCGGGCGTTTGCCTTGTGCCTGACGCTCGCCATCGGCGTAGCTAGAGCTGACGGGCCCATCGATGCGTACATCGCTGGCGCAATTTGGACTGGAGATGGAGCACCGATTCATGATGCTGTCATGCTGGTGCAAGATGGGGCTGTGCTGGAAGTCGGAAAGGCGGATGATGTCGTTATTCCGGCCACAGCTAGGCGACATGACCTGGGTGCAGCCCACGTTATCCCCGGCTTGGTGATTGCTCAGACGAATATCGTCGAGTCAACGCGTGCGGAAGAGTATGCGGTCAGCCCTGAAGTCAATGCCGTTGACGGTTTTGACCCTTTTGCCGACTACACCAAATTGTTAGCGGCAGGCGTTACAACAGTTCAGATTTCTCCCGGCGGAAGTCGGTTGATTCCGGGACAAGGTGCAGTTGTGAAACTTGCGGGCGAGCCGCTCGAGCAAATGCTCGCGCCGGTGGAAAGCCTGCGGGTCGTGCTGACGGCCGCCGGGCTTTCGCCTCCAACCGTGTACGAACCGCCGGTCGGAGCTGTATCTGTGGAGCGTCCCGTCGTTCCCACAAAACCTCAGCTTGCGACCAGTCTAGCGCAAGCTCGTGTTGGACTTGACGCTTTGTTCTCCGAGGCGACCGCGCCCGACATCGGTGAGAGCTTAGCTCTGTCGGCACTGGCGGACGTTTTGGAAAATGGCGTCGTGACTCGTTGGTCTGCCAACACCAACGCTGAAATCCGCACCGCCCTCGAACTGGCCGAGCGTTTTGAACTGCCGTGGATCATTGTCGACCCCGTCGAAATCGACCTGTTGAAGCAGCGTTCGCTGTGGCAAACAGATGCAGCTCGCGGCGTGATTCTCAATCCAGAACTCCGGCCCGGCAGCATTACTAATCCTGTACTACCAAGTGCCAATCGTAAGCCCGAAATCGCCGTCTGGGAACGTGCGAAACAGTTAATTGAATCTGGGGCGGGTGGCCGGATAGCTATTCGGGCTTCGACGGACCAAGATCTAGAAAAGATGCTCTTCGTTGCCTCGATCCTGGGCCGTGGTGGATTGAGCACTGAACAGATCCTGAGCACGATTACGTCGAACCCCGCGCGGATGCTTGGCGTTGCGGATAAAGTCGGTAGCCTCAAGCCCAAAGCTCACGCGGACTTCGTGGTTTTGTCCGCTGAACCCTTTGCTCGTGGTACACAGCTACAAGCGACTTTTGCCCAAGGCAAGCGAGTTTACGAAGCGAGGCCAAATAGTGATCGCGGCACTGTTGTCCGAGCGGCGAAGATTTACACCGCCGACGGCGTGATCGCCGACAGTAGTCTGTCGGTTGCCGACGGGAAAATTGCCGGCATCGGCTCCGACGTTTCCACTGCTCGGGGCGCTAACGTCCGCGACTTTGGTGATGCTGTCGTTATTCCTGGGATGATCGACTGCGCGACGGCGCTAGGCCTGGGCGGATCACTTTCGTCATCGACTAGTCTTGGCACAAAGCTTGGGCCCTTGCTGGCTCGCGACGACGATCGTGTAGCACTCGGCCGCACCGGCGGTGTAACGACTGCTTTACTGAGTTCGACGCGCTTGCCGAGTCCTGTGCTTGCGTTCAAGCTGACCGATCAGCCCCATCCGATCAAAGATCCTGTAGCGCTGCGATTCGAGGTTAAGGGCAACCTGACGGCAGCCGAAGATCGCCTAGCAAGAGTGCTCAAGGCCGGCAAGGCATACGCAGATGCTTGGACGAAGTATGACGCTGACTATGCGAAATACAAACAGGAGCTTGCCAAGTACGAAGTAGAGAAACGCAAGTACGATGCTGCCAAGAAGGCTGCCGAAGCCAAGAAAGCAGCTGAAGCCAAGAAGGCCGCCGAAGCCAAAAAAGCAGAGGAATCGAAGAAATCGAACGCCGGTAAATCGAAAGACGACGCATCCGACGCCAAAGCTGACAAGCCAGATGACCAGGGTGATAGTTCTGGCTCTAAGAAGAAGGAAGAGACAAAAGACGAGGCGGATAAGAAGTCTGATGATAAATCAGCCGCTTCGAAGGAAGATTCGAAAAAGGACTCCGAATCGTCAAGCGATTTGAAAGAGCCCAAGAAGCCGACTGAACCCAAGAAGCCACGGGCGAGTTCGAGCCTTGAGCCCTACCGGGATCTGTTCGCCAAACGAATACCGGCATTGGTTGAAGTTTCAGATGTGAAAGCACTTGAATTGGCCGTGAAGGTTTTTCGCGGGCAGTTTTCGATCAAGACCGCCATCGTTGCTGGCGAGCCAGCAGCACGGCGAGCGGAGTTGCTTGCCAAGAATGAGGTTTTCGTAATTGTTGGTCCATCGCTGGTTGCAATTGATAGCGAGGGAGAATTGGTCAACTTTGCTGCCGAATTGGCGGTCAATCGCATCCACTTCGGATTCCAATCGAAAGCTTCCACCGGAACCAGCGAGTTACCGACAGCGATCAGCTACGCGATCTACGAGGGGCTCGGCAGCTCTGACGCACTCGACGCACTGACTGTCAAAACGGCTGAGTTCTTTGGGTTGGACGCTATCGGTGCAATCGAAACTGGCAATGACGCAGATCTCGTTGTGCTAAGCGGACCGCCGCTGGAGCTTTCGACCGAAGTCCTAGCGGTGATGATCGATGGCAAGTGGGTCTACGAAAAGGAAAGCAACTGATGTCAATACATCAAACGTCCCGCCCTGCTCTGCCGACGTGGTTCTTGAGGTCCGCGATGCTGCCGGGCTTGCTATTGCTGACGCTTAGCTGCAGTGCACCGTTATACGCGAGTGATAGCCAAAGCGATGATTCCAGCGCTGAAAAGCCGCGGTATGCAATTCAAGTTGCTAAGATCATTACGTCGGCCGGCAAGCCGATCGTCGGTGGCACGATCTTGGTGTCTGGCGGAAAGATTGAAGCTCTCGGAAAAACCAAAGAGATGGAGGTTCCTGAGGGCTATGAGGTTGTCAAGCAACTGGATTGTTTCGCAATGCCCGGGCTGATCGACGCACACTCACATGTCGGTGGGTCGGGCGACCTCAATGAAATGGTTTACCAGACGAACCCCGAGTTACGTAACTGGGATCAAATCATCCCGCACAACGACGATCTGAAAGTTGCACTGGCCGGTGGCGTTACCACGATTGCGTACATCCCCGGCAGCGGCACGAACATGGGCGGGTGGGGAACGCTGATGAAGACGGGCCCTGGCAAAGCGTCTGATGTGATCATCAAGGCACCTGGGGTGTTGAAAATTGCTCAGTCGGGCAACCCCGAGCGGCGTGACGGCGAAGTCGGATCGGGACGCATGGGGATGAACTACGTTATTCGGCAGCAGCTCGAAGAAGGGCGTGTTTACGTTCGATTGTGGGACAACTTTGAAGCGGGCAGGACTGACAAGAAGCCGAAGGTGAACCTGCGTCTTGAGTACTTCAAGCCCCTGTTTCGTGGTGAGATCCCAGTTGTTGTACACACTCAGGCCTATCAGGTTGTTCAATCGACCCTGCGAATTCTGCATGATGAAATGAATCTGAAGGTGGTTATCGATCACGGCACATTTGATAGCTACAAAATCAGCGATGAAATCATCAAACGGAACATTCCCGTGATGGCCGGTCCACGTGGCTTCCGCTATGAACCGGAAGATGGGCAAATCAAAGGCATCGTCGCGGAGTACGCCAAACGCGGCGTAACATGGTTGGGTGTGAACACAGATGCACCGGTGATCCCTCAAGAGGACCTGGCATTCCAAGCGACCATGGCCGTCCGCTACGGGTGGAATGAAGAAGATGCCATCGACGGCTTAACGATTGAAGCTGCAAAGGCGTTGATGATCGACGATCGTGTTGGGTCACTCGAGCCAGGCAAAGACGCTGACATTCTCATCACGACAGGTTCGATTATTGACCCTCGCAATTACGTAAAGCAGGTCTTTATCGATGGGGTGAGTATCTACGATATATCGAAAGATCGACGGCGATATTGATCGATCCTCACGAGCAACAGTTTGAATCATAGCTGGCGAACGAAATTTACTCATGCGACAACTGCTAAGCGATAAGATGAACCGACGTCCACGGTGGGCCTGCGCGTCCGTGCTCGCCGTCGTTAGCTCTGTACTCTGCCAACCCGCTTGGGCACAACGGATGTTGGCGATCACCGGTGCGACGGTTGAGACAGCGACCAAAGCAGGGGCGATTGAAGACGCGACAATCCTGATCAAAGATGGGAAGATCGGAGCGATTGGTCGTGACGTGGACATTCCAGTAGCTGCGCAGGTCGTCGATGCTACAGGCAAAACGATCTTGCCGGGAATCGTAGACCCCTACTACGTGGTCACGATCGGAAGAAATTCCCAGGCCTCCGCTCAGCGGACGATTGTTTTTCGTGGGCGGGTATTCGTCATCGGTGGAGGAGCTCCCGCCATTGCAACGACGTTTGCCAAGGTCGCCGATGGCCTGGATTCAACTAAGGTTGACTGGACTCCGGCGATTCGCAGCGGCGTGACCTCGTTCCATGTCGTTACTGGCGGTTATGCCCAGTCGTTGCTCGCCAGGCCGGCAGGTGAGGACGCGGATTCTGAAGTTGCGATTAGCAAGTCGGCCGCCAACGTTCTAGTTACAGTGTCAAACGATACCAAGAGCCTGGATGTTCTACGTAAGAACCTGAAGACTACCAGCGGCCGAAGCACGACCCAGCGACCGGTTTCTACGTCGGGTGGTCGACCGTCTGCGGCGGCCATTCGGGCCGCAATGGCTGCCAGGGCATCGGCAGCGGCATCTGCCTCGCCGACGGCTAGCCTGTGGGCCTCGGTCAGGGACGGAAAGATGCCGGTGTTTGTGAATGTAAACAATGCGTCGGCAGTTTTGCATGCCGATGCAATCGTCGACGAATTTCCAAAAGCACAGGTGGCTTTGATTGCCAGCGGTCCAAACGTGTACAGCACGCTAGCCGCCCTCGAACCGAAGCGTTATACCGTTATTTTGCCGCCGGCGATCGATCGTCGGCCCAATTCAGCGGATAGGATTAACATGCCGCGAATGCTAAGCGAGAAGAAGATTAAGTTTGCTCTCTCGCTGTCTCTCGGCCAGAGCGACTTTCGTGTGAATCAGCCAACTCCGCTATTCGGAGTGAGCATGTTGATCCGCGCTGGGCTTGATCGTCAAGACGCGATCAAGGCGCTTACGATTGAGCCAGCGAAGCTAATTGGCATGGAAAAAGAAGTTGGTTCGCTTGAGGTGGGTAAGAAGGCGGATCTACTTGTTTTTGGTGAAGACCCATTTTCGGCAACGGCCGATATAGAACAAATTTACGTTTCAGGGGAACTGGTCAATGAGTAACCTGCATTTGACTCGAAATGCGGTTTGGGGCCAGCTTGCGGTCATGGCTATGGCCTGTTCGTTGGTTTGTGTTTACAGCCCACCTGCTAGCCTGGCTGGTCAAATGCCAGCCGACACAAAGAAAGAATCGCCCAAGAAAGACACTAGCGACAAATCAGCCAGTGAAGATGCCAGTGAAGATGACAGTGAAGATGACAGCGACACCGCATCTGGCGTCTTGGCGATCGTGGGTGGTGATGTCATTACCGTCACGCGAGAGACAATCCGCGGTGGGACAATTTTGATCGAAGATGGAAAGATCACCGCCCTCGGCAACGACATCGAGGTCCCGAAAAATGCGGAGACCATCGATGCATCTGGCCAAGTCATTACTCCCGGCTTTATCTCGTTGAATGCTTCTCGAGTTGGCCTTCGTTCTTCGAGCGATTCGTCAGCCAAGTACGCCGACAGTCTGGATCCATTCGACAACAATGTGCGTCTCGCAGTAGGTATCGGTATCACCACGACCTGTCAGAAGGTCACACTGCGGAGCGGCGGTTCGCGTGGCGGCCGATCGGAAGAAACACTTGCTGGTTCGTCGACAAACCTGGTCGCGGACGGATTTCCGATAACAGAACGCTTTCCTGGCCTTGATCCAGATTTGGCTCAGCTCGCATTGCTTAAGCCTCCGACTGAGACTGACTACGGCGAATTCATATCGACGTGTCCTTGCTGCGGACTACCCATTTTGCCCACCGAACCCTTGGCGACGCCGGCTCCTAAGCCACTGACCACTCAAGGGTCAGTCGTTGTGAAGATGTCTTACGGTGTTTTGGATGACATGCTTTTGCGTGAGAATGTGTTCTTCGATACCAACTCCGGTGCGTTAATTGGTGCGAACAATCAGAGGAATTGGCGAGGGCAAATTGAGTTAGCTCGCAAATACTTGACGGATCAAGCTGAGCATGAGAAAGCTACGGCGGCGGGCAAGAAGGTTAAACCGCCTCGCAAGCCAGTCAAAGATGATGTGTTGCGATTGGTTAAGGGGGAGATCGCGATGCGGATTCCTGCCAATTCGGTCTCTGAAATGAAGGATATCCTGCTGCTAGCTGAAGAACTCGACTACAAAGTCGTGATTGACGGAGCGGCCGAAAGCTGGGTGATTGGACGTAAGCTGGCTGAAGCGGATGCGTCAGTCATCCTAACACCACGCCGCCGTCGCAACGCGCAATTTGGGGCCGAGGATCGTACGGGTACATGGATTGAAACGACTCGAGTCATGGAGGGGCAAGGCGTACCTTTCGCTATCACTTCATTGAGCGGTTCGATCAGCTTGAATGGCCTGGCGGGGCGCGACCTGACCAGTTTGCCGCTCGAGGCAGCATTTGCGGTACGCGGTGGCGCAACTGAGCGAGCCGCCTTGGCAGCACTGACCATCGTTCCTGCTCGGATGATGGGGCTTGAGGATCGAATCGGCAGTCTGGAAGTTGGCAAAGACGCGGATATCTTGATCCTTAACGGTCCCCCGCTCGACTACCGAACTTATGTCGAAACGGCCATCGTCAATGGTCACCGTGTCTACGATCGTGGGCAAGCACGCGTTTTGCCAGTCTACGACAAGTAACACTGCTGCCTTGCGAGGGAGCGAGCTAACGCTAACGGTATTTGCGGCCGGTCAGGGCTAGCCTTGCGCGCTAGATAGTCGCAATAAATCTGCATTCTCTGTAATCTTGCCGCACTGTGTACGACTAACGCTCTGTATACGACTACCAAGAGAGGTCCTAGACGCTCGCGGCGAGGCATATTCTGGCAGACACTGACGAATCCCAACAACAACGATTCCTACTGGCTCGCTGGGTCGATGAACACTCAGACGCTCTGTACCGGTACGCGCTGCGAAAGCTTGGGGATCGACATGTCATTGAGGATATTCTGCAAGAGACGTTTCTTGCGGCTCTGCGTTCTGTTAATGACCGGCGTGGCGAATCGTCAACTCGCACTTGGTTGATTGCGATCTTGCGGATGAAGATAGCCGATTTTTATCGCCTGCGCGAGAGGCGACGGGAGGAAGTCGGGTTCGACGAACGACAGGAATGGGTGCGTGAGTCGAAATTGAAGGCCTGGGATGCATCTGCTAGCAATACTCTCGAAAATGAAGAGTTCTGGACAGTTCTTCGAGCATGCGTCGACAAGTTGCCTGGTACATTGAGTGCTGCATATTTCCTGCGCGAAATTGATGGGCTGACCGTTTCGGACGTTTGCGAGAGCTTGGGAATCAGTTCCAAGAACTTGGCGGTTCGCTTGTTCCGGGCGCGTGCACTGCTGCGTGATTGCCTGGATGCAAACTGGTTTCATCCTTCTGACCGATTGGAAGATCGTTGAAAGGCATGTTTGCAAAAGTTCGTTACATCCTGACGATTCGATGTCGGGAGGCTTCACGGCTGGCGTCAGAGTCACTGGATCGGCGTCTCCTCGTTCACGAGAGACTCGCCTTGCGACTTCACCAAGTCGTTTGCTGGTCATGCCGGCAGTTTGAGCGACAACTCCGCTTGCTTCGCGATGCGGCAAATCGCTTGCATCAAGCGCCGAGCGAAAGCCAGCCAGACGCGGAGCTGTCTGCCGCAGCCAAACAGCGGCTCAAGAATCTGCCGATCGACGATTCGCTTTAGAGCAGAGTATTTTCCTGCCAATCGCCGATCAGTCCGTTTTGTCTTTCGGTTTTGCGAACAAGCCAACATCGCTTGTGCCTTCAAACACTCCACGGCGTTCATCGGTAGGGCTACCCAGCGATACAGCGGCGAGTGCCGTATTGGGGCAGTCGGCTGCACTGCCGATGTTACGTTGGCTATTTCACACAAAAACCTAACCCGACGGAGAATCCGAAAACTCTGTGTATCTCCTGTGTAATCCACATGAATTGACAACGACTAATCGGCTGCGAATCGAAATGGAGTCGCGTCCAACCTAGTCCCCGCGAGAACAACTCAATGAAGGTTCTCGCGTTTCCGCAATTCATGAGGAACACCATGAAAAAGTTACTGTTCGGTGCCATTGCTTGTATGGCCATCCTTACCAGTGCAGCAATGTCTCGCGCCGCGCTAGTTGACGTTAGCGTTCAATTTGAGAATCTCTCTCCCACCAACGGAATCTCTTACGCCCCAATCCATGTGGGGTTTGGTAATGGAACATTCGATGGATTTGATAATGGAAGCGTGGCCCCTGCCCCAATCGTAACGTTGGCAGAGCTCGGTAGCGGCGCGGATTGGTTGCCAGCTTTTGTTGCAGCCGAACCCAATGCGGTGACGGGTTCTTTGGGTGGAGGCCCGATTTTACCCGGAGCAAGTGCCAGTGGAACGTTCCGTGTAGACACCGATGTGAATCCGTTTTTCACCTTTGCGGGCATGGTACTGCCCAGCAACGATTTGTTCATCGGCAACGACAATCCACAAGCTTTTCGTATCTTTGACAACGCTGGCGGGCTAGCGATCAATCAGATTGATCAGACCGGCGCGCAGATTTGGGACGCGGGATCTGAACAGGCGATTGCCAACAATGCCGCCTTTATCGCGGGAGCCAACGCCGGGAATCGCGTGGCTGAGAATGGCGTTGTGTCGTTCGAACTGACAGAGTTGCAGACTTACAATGGTCTGCAAACCGGGGCTGGTTATACGTTCGATTCTAGCTTGGTCAGCGGGGCCACGCCCATCGGACGGTTTTCGTTTTCGGTGACAGCTGTACCAGAGCCCACTTCAGCAGCCTTGTTGGGCGTTGCACTAGTTGGATTCAGCCTCCGCCGCCGCCGTGCCTAAGTCGGCTGAGGAATCTTGGGTCGCAAGCGGCAATACGAAACAGACTGCCTCTTCCGCATTGCGTAGGAAGAGGCGGCCTCCTACCGCAACCGGATGATTCCACGTTTTGCCATCTAAGGCGGGGAATCGTCCAAGCTCCGTGTGCTTTTCAGGAGTCGTCCGCACCACGGCCAGTTCGCCGTTCTCCGCCGCAACGATCAGTAGATCAGAGTCCGCCAACAGCAGAACTTGTCCTTTTCCATAACGCCCACCTTTCCATTGCAGTTTGCCATCTTCTACGTTGATGCAAGCGAAGATGCGGCCATCAAAGCCGTACAAGAACCCGTTGTGTTCTACCAAGTCATTGAAGTCAGGTTTCAGGCGTCGCGACGTCCAAAGTTCTTTGGCATCTAGCTTGCCATCCGAGCCACGTTCGATTTCGACCAGTCGTGTTCCCGTACCCATGCCCGTTGGAATCACCAGTTTATTGCCGTCCACAAGTTGCGCTTGAAGAGCTCGATAGCCGGAATGTTCCCAGGCGTAATCGAGCATAATTCGGCCGTTGCTGGGATCGTGCAGTTGGGCTCCTTGGTCGGTCAAGATTGCCAGGTATGTTTGACCGGCAACCTCGATCTGTTGAAGTGAGCTATAGGATTGCTTGCCGGCCCTCGCGTTCCAAACAAGCTCGCCAGTCAGGCGATCAACGGCAATGACCCCATAATCACCATCACCGCCGGCGTGCACAGCAACAATTTCTTCGTTTACAAAGGGGGACGAAGAAAAGCCCCACATGGGAATCGCGGCATTTGCGATTTCTCGCACATCGACTGACCAGACTTCGGCGCCATCTTCGCCTCGCAAACAACGCAGGAAGCCCTCGGCGCACATCGCGTAAACGTTTTCGCCATAGATGGTTGGAGTTGAACGTGGCCCCAGCCCGCCTAACGCTTCGAAGAATCGAGATTCGATTTCATTGGCCCAAACCTCATCGCCAGTCTCAGCGACGTAGCAGACAACTGCGTCTTTAGGACCACGTTGCTCCTGAGTGAACAGCAGGCGATCTGTGGCTGCAAACGACGACCACCCTGGGCCTACTTTGATCCTCCACAGCTCCTCAGGTGCTGCCGACCAATCTGAATCGACCACTGTTCCAAACTGTTTGCCGTCGCGATTGGGGCCGCGAAATCCAGGCCAGGGAGGATCAACAAAGTCGTTGCCAACAGATTCTATGGCTGTTGTTGGGGCTCCATCCCGCTGATTCCGCTCCGCCATGAACCGCTGCTCGGGCGTCGCATTCCAACGCCAATCAAGATCAAACGAGAAGTCACCGAACGTTCCGAAATTCTGCAGGGTCAGTGGGAACGCTGCCGCGATCAACCCAACTCCAAGACCTACCCAGGTTCGGCTGAATGAAAGCTGGCGGCCGGCTGCAATCAACCCAATTGCAAAACCTGCGATTCCCATGGGAATCATCATGACGATAACCAGGGGCCCTTGCATACTCTTGTCTAGGCCGATCGTAACCAGGACGAACACCGCGACAATGCCAACTAATCCAACGATACGCTCGGTCCATCTTGCACCGCTGGCGATCAACCACCACGCCAAGACCAGTAAACCAACTAGGAAGGGGCCGAACGCGGACACCATCCAGATCATTGCCGGTCCATCTTGGACCAACCCCGGCACGAACCTCGCCACGACCATGAGGAGTAGCAAGGGAATTACCATCCACAAACGCAGCGGCCGATAATAGTCCTTGGCTGGTTGCTCGGGTGTTTGAGAAGCACCTGTAGGGTCGTAGGGCGTTTCGGTTGGTTCGCGGTTTGGCATTTCGTCGATCTTGTTGATGCGGCAACGGATGGCGATGTATGCGAGCCAGCCGTTGCAAGGAACGAGCATTCGGGGATGGGGCGCAATCGTAAGCTTTGTGTCGGTAGTCGAGGCCAGAACACCTGGCGCCCGCAGCTCTTCGCGGGCCTTACTCGCAGAGTCTTATGCAAGTGTGCCGCTCGCAGCGCCGATCTAACGTTCATGCGGCTCAAGGGGCGGCTGTGTTCTACACCGAAGCCGGATGTTCATAAGCGGGCGTTAACTATCCAGCAACGCACCGAATCACGTGTCCGCGCTGCACTAACAAAAGCCAATGTATCGAAGTTGGACGCTAGGCGAATCCCCTGATTGCAGTTTGCTCTGCATAGGGCCATTTCTAAGGGGTGGCACTTGGAACCTATCCGAAAACCTTGAA
>DNPC01000527.1 GCA_003501565.1 Planctomycetaceae bacterium
ACCTTAGGATCGTCGACGATCCAGGCAGTCGTCCAGTCACGGCCGTTGTCACCGTTGACGACGTTGTAGAAGAATGATCGGAATCGTTCGCAGCGATAGCCGTAGGGAAACTGACTGGTGATGTAGTCAGCTTCGGTCAAATCCTCGACGCCAGGTTTGGCGTAGTAATGCACTCGGCCGTCAGGTGTGAATGACATGCCCAGCGTCCACCATCCCGTGGTTGTAATCTGCGGACCCTTGAAATCGCCGCCGTTGCGATTGGCTCTTACGCGGAAGTAGGCGTAGTCGTGCTCGCGTTTCGTCTTATGTTTGCTTTCTAAGATAATGAACAGACCTGGCCAGTAGATCTCGTTTTCCTTTGAGCTGGACGAGAAGAACAGCCTTTGTTTTTGTTCAGTTTTCGTGGTTTCGACAGCAGCGCGGAAAGCAAAATGAGGTCCGGTGCGTTTTTCCCATTGATCGATTGGTGGGAGGTAAACACGTGTTGTGACGCTGGGAACACTATTAACGCTAAGCGGTCCACCGGTACGGTATTGAACGTTGCCGATAAAGTCCTCTTGGTGCATCTTGTAGCTTGGGCGATTGGGGATGCCCGTGTACAAGGACTGCAGCAATAGTGAGCCTTCGCTGCCGGGAATACCGCCTGGCGGAGTTGGCACACGTTTTACCACGTCGGGGTGACCACGTTTGATGCCTTCAAACCAGCGTCCATTGCGACTTTTGCCGACGGGCGTGTTCTGCCGCTCGTTGATGTCTTCGGTGCTCTTTGGATTGTTGGGGATGTAAGACCAATTGGGATCTTCGAAGTCATCGCCAACTTGCGTAAGTTCGGTGCCGGTGCCCGGAACGACGGCGCCGCTTTGAGCGCGAGAAATGCCGGTGCCCACTGTGCAGGTGGCCGAAAAGAAACAAATCAACAAAGCAACAGCACGCATCGAGTCACTCTCCCCCGACTCAAGATTTTCCAAGTTCTCGTCGCAGTCCGCGCAAGGGAAGCTTGGATTCAAAATTTTCCATTTGTCGGACTTATCGGGCATATAAGGGTTCGATCCTGCGTCAAAGTCGCCGGAGTTTTGACTCGCCTCACACACGTGACCCCCTAAACTCGATGTCTCTTGCCTAATTTCCGGGGGTTGTGCTACAAATCCGTTTCACACACTCCCCCAAGAGAGGGTTGGGACTAAGAGCCTGGGCCAAGCGGAGCAAGGTGGCTCCAGCGAGCGTCGCCAACCTTTGTTTGCGCTGCAACCCAACACGAACCCAGAGTGAGATCAATGACTGCAAGCATTATTGATGTGGATGCTGTGCTCGAGCTGCACGAATCAACCGTTGCACGCTGGCACCAGCAGCCAATCGACAATCCGTACGAAGGCGTTATGAAACTGGTGTGCATACAGCACACGTTCAATTACGAATTGTGGCACCAGGAGGATATCGCGCGCAGCAAAGATGTTACCGACGCGGATATTGCCAAGGTGAAGCGCGCGATCGACGGCTTCAATCAAAACCGCAACGATCACATTGAAAAGCTTGATGATTGGATCACCGAGCAGCTAGGTGCATCTGGGGTGGCTCCGTTGCCTGATGCAAAGCTGAACACAGAGACACCCGGCAGCGCAGTTGACCGATTAAGCATCATGGCGCTACGCCTTTATCACTACGAAGAGCAACTCGAGCGTGACGATGTCGACGCCGAGCACGTTAAGAAGGTGGAGGAGCGAATCGCGCTGTGCCGCGAACAACGCAAGGACCTCTCTCAGTCACTGCGCGAGCTCTTAACCGAGATCGCCGCTGGCACCAAGCTCCACAAGACTTACCGCCAAATGAAGATGTACAACGACCCTTCCCTCAACCCCTACCTCTACAAGCAGCAGTCGTAACTCGCGAAGAGACACAGGCTAACCACTTGTACCTCGCGTCCGCGTTTGTACGCATATAGCAAGTCGCGCGGCGCTTTATCGCTTCTGATTCTCACGTAGAAAACTTCGGATCTTGTGAAAGCTCTCCAGGCTAATCCTGTTTGGGTTAAGCCGTAGCGTTCGTAGGCTCGTGAGACGAAACAAATCTTCCAGGCTCGCGTCCGAGACTGTCGTTCCAGGTAGGTGCAGTTCTTGCAGTTTCTTGCAACGCTGTAGATGTCTCACGCCGTCGTTGGTAACGAGACTGTCCGTCAGATCTAGATACTCCAGATTTGGCAGATTCATGTCAAGCAGCAACTGGTCATCAATAAATGTCTGTCGAGTGTTCAGGGTCTTGAGGTCTGGCATAGCGTTGAGCAATTGCAAGAATACCTCGCTGGACCAACAAACGCCGAACGCGCGAAACTGCGTGATAGCCCCTTGCTCGTCTACTTCAACTTCACCATCGATTTGGAGTTCCCGAAGTTTGGCTGTGATTTCCGCAGCAGACGGTTTATAGCCGACCGGGAAAAGTAGTTCAGACTCCGCCGTTTTGCCCAAATGAAAACTCGCCGTGATATCACAGTCCGGTAGCTGCTCCTTCAAGCGATTAAGGCCGGTACTGGTCACTGCCGTCCCGTTTAAGCTCAGGTTCTTGAGGTTCGGCAGTTCGCAGAGAAATGGCACGGATGCATCCGAGACTCTAGTGTCGGACAAAGACAACGTCACTAGAGCGGACGCGCTGGACAGCTGTTCTATCCCCTCGTCGGTCACACTGGTCGCGGATAAGTCCAGCCATTTCAGCTGCGGCAGGCTTGCTAGATGTAACATGCCTCCATTTTCGAGCGGAGTGCCTGCCAGCGATAACGCTGACAGGTTGGAGAGACCTGCTAAATGGCGTAGTCCGTCGCCCCGGACATTCGTGCGGTAGAGGTATAGCGTCTCTACTTCCCTAAACGGACGCAGATATCGAAGGCCTGCGTCGGTGATGTTCATGCTGTTCGAAAGCTCGAGTGTGTCGACATTCTTGGATGGAAGTTTCGACAGTTTTTGGAGGACTTCATCGCCGCCTCGCGATTTCTTAGATCCCGCGATCTTACCCATGTTGGAGGCGAGATCGATAAAGCGTTTGCCCTGAAAGTTCTTTTGTATGCCTACTCTTTCCTTTGTGAATGACTCGAACGCATCAGGAAACTCAGGTGCATTGACGTCGAGCGTAACGTGGTGCTCCGCCTGGACAGGTGCGGCGTCAATAGGAGGTGCTTTTTCAAACTTCGCAGATTGAACGTTGAGTATGATCGTTGCTAAGTCATCGACCCTTACTGTGACAACACTTGGGACGCGCGCACCGGTAGGCAACTGGAGAGTTTGGTCTACCGTCCAGTGAATTGTCGAGCGCGTTTGCAGGTCTCGTATTTTTCCTTGAACCGGCATGTGAGCTCGTGATATTGGTAGCCAGACGGTGTGTACTAGCGAGCCTTTCGATGTTCGATAGACCTGGGTGGTCGATCCATTCACCTCTTCGTTATGGGAGAACCGTAGTCCGGCGACAGCTTTCTGCCATAGTTGATCAGAGCGTAGATCAGACCAAGTAATCTGTTTCTCGGGTGCGAGCCATGAGAACGGAACTAACCAAGGGTTGAGTGCTCGCGAGATCACAGTCGGGAATTCGTTTGCGTCATAGGACCTCAAGCAAAGTGACTTGTTCTCTCCGAACTCTACGATTCCTTCAACTCCTCGTTTACCATCCGAGCGGTTTGACAGGGATTGGATGTACAGCTGCTGCGCTTTGGCACTTGAGGATTTCGGCTGGGAGCTCAGCTGCCACTGCTCTCCATCGACTCGGAAAGTATGCTCGAATTCCGAGCCGTCGTCGTATTTCAGCTCAAGTGATCGGATTCCGTTTAGTTCTTGCCGTAAGTTAGCAAGTAGCTCTTGCGGCTCTTGCTGCACAGAGGCTGGTTGTGCATCCTGCGCTTTGCATAACGGTTGCACCAGAGTTGCCACAGCGGCAATCAACCAAGACTTGGTAGTTGTTAGAAAAGGGCGCGTCGCAAACATCTGCTTATCCTTCTCTCCGAGTCTCATTCGAGGAACCGCTAGTGTACCAGGTCGAGTTCCGGAAACGCGTTACCGTAAGTAAATGCTTGAAGTAGAGGGACGCAAACCCTAGAATCGATGCTGCCGTTGGTGTGACGCGCTAGCAGCTCCTCGCCCATTCTGATCAGGAGCACCGAAACGATCATTAGGCTGGGGGCTTCCGCGAATTCTGCGGTGCTGAAGGGACTAATTTCTGAGTCGCCAGAAGTCCGCTGGAGGAGTCGTAAGATTCGCGATGTGCTCTCAGAGATGCACACCGCCATAAAATTATTGGAACGCGGTGATGGGTTCGCGATCGCGTTCTCCGACGACAGCCGTCTGTTCGCTTCCAGCGACGATACAGGACATGATATTCTCTGGGATACGGCTACGTGGAAGCCGATTGAGACCATTCAAATCAAGCCATGAAGTTACCTAGTGCTGGTACGCTTCCCTGTTATTGCCATAGAATCCTGTAGATCTATGCGAGCGGTTTGTTGTAGAGGCGAAGGCGTTGGGCGATGGTGGCTTCGAGGTTTTCGATGGACTTGATCATCGGTTCATTGTTTTCGACGATCAGAGACATTTCGGCTTCTTCAAAACCCATCTCTCGGGCGCGACGAATTGTTTCCACGTAGATGGCAACTTCGTAACCACGACCACGATACTTTGGTAGCACACCCATCAGGATCATGCGAAAGCGTTTGCAGCGTTTTACACCGGTGACCAGTCGTATGAATCCCCAGGGCCAGAGCTTGCCGCGGATCTGCTTGACAATTGGATTAATGTCGTAGATTGAGATGGCCATGCCCGCCACTTCGCCATCGACTTCGACCATAAAGGAAAGCTCGGGGACGAGTATCTGTTTGAGACCCTCGGCCATGCCCCAGAACTCTTGATCGCTCATCGGGACGTGCCCCCAGTTTTTCTCCCAGGCATCGTCAAAAATCTGCTTAACCTTGGTGGCTTCCAACCGAAAATCTTTGACATCAACAGGCCGGATTTTCAGCCGTCGACTTTGCGTGATTTGGTCAGCTAGGTTGGTGAGTCGTTCGGATAGGTGCGTATCG
>DNPC01000530.1 GCA_003501565.1 Planctomycetaceae bacterium
CCTAACGACGATTGGAAGCCATGCAACCTAACGACGATTGGAAGCCATGGGTTCCACCGTCAGCAGGAAGCTAGACGCTGGCAACAGATCATCATTGCTGTCTTGCTCGGTCTTCTTATCGCTACTGGAAAATTCTTCCAGTAGACCAATCATCCAGCTAACGCCCGCTTGTCTGGTGTTGTGTGTCGTGCATGGAGGCCCTTTCAATTCCAACTTTTTCCAATGACACCCGCTTGCCGATCACCAGAGGCAATCATCACCACACAAAGAGCCAATCTTCATGAACGAAACCGAACCACTCATCACAAGCCTAAGCCAAGTTGTGGGTCAGACCCGAGCCGTTCGAGTGCTTCGAACGGCGCTCGATGCTTATTGGCACGAACGAAGCAAACTTGGTGAAGAGAACGTAGCGTTACCACACCTGCTTATGGCAGGCCCAAGTGGAACGGGTAAGACCTTGCTGAGCGAACTTGTTGCTCAAGAGCTATGCACCACCGAAATTCATGTCGAACTCGCTCAGAACATCGGCAACATCGGTCAAATGCAAGGACTGCTGATGATGCTCGACAAGCCGGGCCAAATTCTGTTCTTGGACGAAATTCACGAACTCAACGAATCGGTTCAGGTGTGTCTCTATCGAGCATTGGAGGAACGAAAATTGTTTCTTGGTGGAAACAAAAAGCCAGTGACTTTGCCGCCATTCACGCTGATCGGTGCGACGACCCACGAATTCATGCTTGCAACAAGTGCAAGACAACGCTTCAAGATCTTGATCCGTCTGTCGCATTATCACATCGATGAGATGGCCGTCTTGATCGAGCAGCGAGCAAAGCGGCTTGGTTGGGGCATCAATCCCAAATCAATCCATGAACTCGCAAAGCGAAGCCGTGGTGTTCCCCGTTTAGGGGTTCGAATGTTGGAAGCTGCCAAGCGATGTTGCTCCGCAAATGAATGCGATTTCATCGAAACCAATCACGTTGCGGAGATGGTTGAAATGGAAGGCATTGACCCACTGGGATTCGATCCGGTGGAACAATCCTATCTGCAACTTCTGAAGCAACATCAGGGAGCAGTAAGGCTTAACGTACTTGCCACTCATCTTGGCTTGCCCCGTCAGTCAATCGAAATGTTCGAAAGCGATTTTATTCGCTTGGGACTGATCACTAAGAACGAGAAGGGCCGCTGTTTAACACCCGCTGGGCATGAACACTTGAAGGCCAGTCAGGACTAATTTTTTTGTGCTTCCACTGTCCGATTTCTGCAAGGCAACTGAACGATGACCGCAAAGACAATGAATGAAAATCAGCCAAAAGCTGCAATTACCGTGAGTCGAATGTGTTCGTTGATGAAGATGAGTCGCAGCCAGTTTTACTGGCATGTGAAGCGAGGGACGTTTCATGCTCCACTTCGATTGTCCAATGGCCGTCCATACTTCAACGCTTCTCAGGTCGAAGATAACTTGAAAGCGAGAGAGATGGGCATCGGGGTAAACGGTGAATACGTCCTCTTCTACGAGCGATCCGAAACGCCACCAAAACCAAAACAAACACCCGCTTCCAAAGCAGATCACACGGAGTTACTGGACAGCCTTCAGGCCCTCGGTCTCACCGGTCTGACGACCAAGCAAGTCGGCGAAGCCGTTGAGTCGTGCTACCCGAAAGGCACCGGCAGCGAGGATGAAAACGACATTCTTCGCACAGTCTTCCGACATCTGAAGCGTTCTGGAATTGGTTGAGAAGTGTTTTGCGAATGATCGGTGATCATTTGGAACACCAATGAAGTTCGTTTGGAGTCCGTCGATTTAGGGCGGAAGTGCGTCGGAAGGTTGTTTAGAAACTGTTCGATTTGTTGAGGAAAGTTGTACGAAAGATGAACGAGAACCAATCCGATAAGTGTTCGGAATTAAGCATGACAAGTGTTGTTATCTTGCGTTCGCCAGATTCAGCAGAGCAAAAAATCCAACAGGCCGACAACGACGAGCAATTGATCGACCTCTGGCTACATGGTCGTCCCAAGAATACGCAGCGGGGATACCGCAGTGAGATTGATCGATTCATCGAGTTCGTGAATAGACCACTTCGCTCGGTGAAGCTATCGGACCTCCAGTGGTTTGCTGACGAACTTGGACAATCATTGAAGGAATCGTCTGTCCATCGAGCCGTGAACGCCGTAAAGAGCCTGCTGGCATTCGGCCATCGTCTGGGCTATCTCCAATTCGATGTTGGCCGTGCCCTCAAGCTTCCGGGTTTCAGGGAGGAACTGTCGGAAAGAATCATCAGTGAAGCGGAGGTTCTGAAAATCATCACCTTGGAACCAAGTCCTCGCAATCGAGCAATGTTGCTGACATTTTACGCTGGTGGTTTTCGTGTCTCCGAAGTGTGTGCAATGAAATGGCGACACCTTCAGGTACGAGACGCCACCGGCCAGATCACTGTGTTCGCAAAGGGCGGCAAAACCAGATCCGTGTTAATGCCGAAATCAGTTTGGGATACGTTGCTGGCTCTTCGTAGAGAATCATCAGAGGATGGCTTTCCCGAAGCCCCTGTTTTCAGAAGCAGGAGGAAGGGGCATCTGTGCGAAAGTGCAGTTTGGCGAATTGTAAAAAAGGCGACCAAACGTGCTGAAATCCCGAAGGCAGTAAGCTGTCACTGGTTCCGTCACGCACACGCAAGTCATGCGCTTGATCGTGGTGCTCCTATTCACTTGGTTCAGGCCACATTGGGGCATGATTCAGTGTCAACCACGGGAAAGTACTTGCACGCCCGTCCTTCTGAATCGAGTGGAATCTACCTTCCAATGTGACCGGCGTTTGCAACGTCATTTCGCTCGAAAATCAGTTAAAGTACATCCCACGATTCGACCAACTCCCTTTACGCAGTCCCCACGAAAAATGCAGCCCAACGAAATTGCACGCATCATGCTCGATCTCGTACCTCAGTGGTACGAAGCAGATGTCGGCCCGCAATCTCATCGCATCGCACAAGAGGATGTGTCAGTAGAGTTTTGCTCGCACCGAAAGCTGACGCCAGATCTCGAAACCTTTCTGACGAATATGCGTTTGAAGCTGAGAGGGTTCATCGAACGATATAAAGATGCGACCGACATCGCCTCAGAGTGTATTCAAGAAGAGCTTGTCCTAGACTGGCTGGAGATTCAGCAGAGCGAAGACCATCCTGTGGATTGGAAACGGGTGATCAACTACTGTCGTTTCTTGAATGAACGAACATACGAGAACTCGCCGGTAAGCAAGAATATTATTATCTCAACGAGAGAAGGCGAAAGTGCGCTTGACGACGACTGCATTGCAAAGTTTCTTGATCCGTTGGCTGCATCGCCGCATACGTTTCTTGAGTGCGATTCGAAGCTGCGGCTCGTTGTGTACGCAGAAGTTCAATGGGACGAGATCACAGAGCCAATAACTTACAGTTTACATCCCTCATTTTTGCACCCGATTCACTGCCGCTTGAACTCAGATGACTCGAACTCTTATCGTTTCTCCTTGCATGTCACGTCCAACAGAGATGTTGTGATCATGGACAAGGGGGGGATGCTGGCCACATGCCGGAAGGGACGGTGGCGAATCTATGACAAACTGACGTTCAAGAACTCGCTCGTTGATATATTTGGCAACTATTACGTTGGTGCAAATCTGTATGAGCCAATATTTGACCTTAGCTACAAACGCCATGGTGCATTACTGATTTACGACCCGTCGCACTTGGTCTTGCCACATGTCGTCAATCAAGAGTCAATAATTGCAAATGCTTCACGGACTCGCCAAGAGGTACTATCAACCGCAAGATCTTTAGGCATTGGCGAAAAGTTGGGGGGGAGCTACGGCCTTCGAAAGATGGTGTCTGAACTTGCAAGCATTGACGGTGCGTTGATCTTTGACAAGGACAACATTTTAGCCGTGGGAGCGGTCATCGAATCTCACCCAGAAACGGCGGGCAGTATTGGAGCAAGAACGACTGCTGCAAGGTCGGCATACAGGTGGGGTGCCAAACCGATAAAAATTAGTGCTGATGGAGATGTCGAAATCTTTTTTGAGAGTCGTAACGGCGACCAATCCTGTGATGCGACTATGACGTTCGCATAGCACAATGCCAACTGAAGCCAAGACGACAATTGCGGATCGTGGGAATGCGAACGACAACTGGCCCCGGCTTGTGGAAAATCGGATATTGGCATCGCCTCCAATCATCTATTGCCACCATCGTCCCCAGCGATATGCAGGAGACCAGCTGCTGCCACGCATCTCAATCCACTCAGTTCGTCTGGGGCACCCGGCTTCGGTCCATTCCAGCAGTTCAAAGACGCTCCACCGAGCCGTCTTGCCAAGCCCAAGATGGAGAGGTAGCGGAATTCGATCTGAATATACAAGTTGTTGAACAACTGACTTCGGCAGTTGGATGAATCTTGCCATCTCCGCTGTAGTCAGCAACAACTTCTCACAGTCTCTTAGATACTCAACATCAGGCTGAATATGGTGTCGAATCTGCTGGCGTGGCATCAGCTTCCTCACTTTTTCTTGCGCGTGTCTGTACCACGGCCCTCTGAGTAATTCCAGTGTCGCTGCGGTGGGCAATCAGCCTCGACCCATTCAATGATCTCACGCAATCGCCACTGAGTTCGGTTGCCCAGTTTGATCGGATTCGGCATGGCTTTTTCCTGAATCAAACGTGATATCGTGCGAGACGAGATGTTGAGCAGTGCTGACACCTGCTTGGTGCCGACCAGCAAGCCACCATCTTCGGGCAACTTTCCAAGTAAGTAGGCATCTCGAAGTTCCGTCGCCTTTGCTTTGTCTGAACCCGTGAGAACCGTGCCTGCTGTCGTGGGGCTAGATGGACTCGGTGAGTTGGTCCTGATGCCGGATCTATCAATCGCACGCCCGACAGAATCTTCAAGCATCTTCGGTGCTGATCTTGCGATCTGCTGAAGTGCATCACCTAGAAGCGACACGGCTTCTGAAAATTGATTTGTATCCATAGCTTCCCTCGTGTGTGAATCGTGGTTCAACAACAACTTGATGCTAACACCCGCTTGTGAAGTAGGTCGAACAAATCAACTTTCTTCCAATGAGCCGACATGGATCAGACCGAAATCGTCCGTCGTGAAATGTGCAAGACGATCAACGCCGAACCCGGCAGCCGGGAGGATCTCGAATCCCGCTACGGCGATGTGTACGACACTCAAGAACTTCAAGAACACTTTGCTGTTCTCGGTTTCTGTGCCCCGTTCTGTGTCGTCGCACGCAAGTCTGACGGCGTTCGTGGAAGCGTTCTCTTCCAGCACAACCCTCGTTTCTATCACTCCTTCAAAGCAGAGTAATCAACACCAAAGCAAGGGACCATCGATGGAGCGATGGTCCCTGCTTCATTCGCTAACACCCGCTTGCTGATTGTTATCAGCAACAACACTCAAGCGGAGAGAACTATGGTCTGGTCTTGGTCACACACCGACGAGGCAATCGCTGACGTTGAAGAGCAACTCAATGGCAAAGCTGACGCCGCAAACAACGGCGACAAGGATGCAGCCAAGTGGCTTCACGTCGTTTGGTCAGAATGGGTCGCAAGTTCATGGGAAGACGACATGATCATGGCCGACCTCGACA
>DNPC01000770.1:0-878 GCA_003501565.1 Planctomycetaceae bacterium
CGACCATCACGAAGAGAACTATCGGCATGCCGTCGACAAGTTGACGGAGTTGCTCCAGACGGCCCACCGCGACCTGCGTCAGCGGCTTGATGAACTTGAGTCCGAATACGCCGACTTCATTCAGAAATCTGAGCTTCAGCTTGACGGTACAAACCTGCCTCAGCAGCGGCTCTCAACAATTCAAGGCAAGATCAGCGCTATCCTGATCAGCCGAACCGAACTGCAGGCCAAGCTCAAGGGTCTCGAAGATGCTATTCGTTCGGGGCTCAATCGAGATACCTTATTGATGCTCATGGACAGCTATGTCGTGGCTCGCGGTGGCACTCGAATTCCCAGTGCTGTTGTGGCAGAGTCTGAGGAGATGGCCACATTTCGGATGCTCATGCCGATGCTGATTGAGGAGGCATTGCTTGCACAGGAGTTCGGTCCGCGACATCCCAAGATGCAGGGCATCCGCAAGAAAATTGAGGTCACGCGGACTCACATTGAACAACTCGCGGAGTTACGACCAGACGTCAAGATTCCCGAGGCCACTCCCGAGAACAACTTCCTCGCGACATACCTCGACTCGATGCGTCAGGAGATCAAACTGACCGAAGAGGCGGAACAGCAACTGCTGGTCCTTGCGAACAAAGAGACGAAAGCAGCGCGGGACCTTCGAGACGACGTGCATAAACGAAACTCGTACGAACGACGAATTGCTCGTGAGACGTCTATGCTCGAGGAAGTCCAACAGCAAATGAGAGACACAGAATTACCGACCAACACTGGCGGGGTCACCACATCGGTCCTGACAAGCGCTCGCTATGGATCATTGATCTATCCAAGCCTGAGCCAGTTTCTGGGGATGGGGGCCTTTGGAGGGGCGCTGATCGGGC